>CALAJO010000149.1 GCA_937922745.1 uncultured cyanobacterium | reverse complement strand
TTAAAATTGCGCTGAAATCATCACGGTTTAAAACGGTATTTTCAGTTCGCCAGGATCGCTTTCACTTGCAGGGTTTGGGGGTCGGTTTCGCCCAGCAGGGTTTCGAGCAGGGTAATGCTTTTTTGCAGGTAATCGCGGGCGCGGGCATGGTTTTGAGGGCCTCCCTGCTCCTTCAGTATCCCGCCGAACAAGGCCAGCGTAAGGGCATGATCTTCCGTATCGTACAGGCCGTTTACAAACCCGATGTTTTCCGCTTCGCCAAGGAATTTTTCCGCCTTGTCCCAGTTTTTGTCGTCAATCGCCAGGGTGGCCAGCCCCTGGTACGCCCGAATGACCAAGGGGACGCCTGCCTGGGGCACCTCCCGGTAAAGATGGGTAACGCTCTGGAATCGGCGTTTGGCCAGCATCCGGTTGCCTTCCTGGAGTTGGATTTGGGCGTCTTCCAACCATTTGTTGGCCAGGTACAGCATGCGGACAGGCCGGACGGCAGGGCTATGCTTGAGCTGGTGGGTGATGGCGGAAAACGGCCGAAGCAAAATATTTAAGACGCTGCCGGGCTTTACGTCGGGCAAACTGGGCGATGCCATGGCCGTAAATCGGGCGTGCTGCGGCTGTGGCCTTACCGGCCGAAAACCATAAGCCGAACGAACAGCATGTACTGGCGTAAGCAATACCATATACCCTAATGACCCCAACCTTACTTGCTACTATTGTATAAGTTTTACAGCGGCCAAGCAAGCTATGTAACGTAATTTATAAATAAACAAAAAATGGTTTTGCGACAATTACCGGCACCGGCTAACCCATGTGCTTGGGCTTGTTAATACCCGGTCATCGGGTCGATGGGGCGGATGTAGGTTTTGGCTTTCTGGCGGCGGTAGGTGTTGCGGTTGAGCTTGAGCTTGTGGCTGGCCGCATAGCGCAGGCAGTCGATGACGTCCTCGTAGGGATGTTCCTCCAGGATGGAATCGCTGTTCTGGCGAAAGCGATAGCCCCCTTCCAGCGCGGCAATGGTGTGGCGGCAGCGCTCATCCACAATCAGGCCGGGCAGGTCGTTGATGATATCGCTGAAGGCATTGCGCAGCAGCTCCACTTCGTCAAACACGTTGTGGCTTTTAACGCAGGGATAGATGCCGACCTGGTTCAGCATTTCAATGTTCGTTTGTTCCGATTTATCGCTGCGCTGGTTGCCCGCCGGGTCGGCATAATCCTCGAACTTGGCGCCGGGAAAGTGTTTCTGACTATCGGCCAGCACCATCTCGATGAATTTTTTGAACTGCACCCGCTCGCCCACGATTTCGTGCAGCACCAGCATCCGCCCGAACGGGTCGATCTGTAGAAAAAGCACGGCCGGGCTGTGATACCCGAAATCCCAGCTTCGGATGACGTTGATATGCTGGTTCCAGTCCAGCGGGCGCTTATGCACGGTGTTAAACTCGCGGAAAACCCGATCGCGGCAGGACATGTTGTAGTTGATGTCCAGCTCTCGCGCCAATTCATCCTCGGTCATCCGCGCTTTTTGCAGAAGGTACCACCGTTCATCCCGCAACGGGTGCTGCCGCCAATGCAGGGTTTCCACCTGGATTGGGCTTTCGAACCGAAGCTGGGCGAATTTGTTGGCCCGACCATGGGGGGTGCTAACCACGATGCGGCATGGCGCGGATTGCCCCGCAGACGCGTAGGCCATATCCGCGTTTTGCCAGTAGGCAAACTCATCCATAAAAATGGCCTTGTACCGCCCGCCGCGGGCAAAGTTGGCATTGCTGCTTTCGCCGGTAATGCTGTTGCCGTTCTCCGGGTTGATGAGCTTGAGATGGTGGTTGTGCAGGCGCTTCTGGAAACCCTGCGGCATCAGCCAATCCGGTTGCAACGCCAGGTTGTAGCGCAGTTTTTCCATCAGCGTGGACATGTCGCCCAGGCGATCCACCGCGTCCATTTTGCGCGACCCCAGCAGGAAATTAGATCCGGGCTGGAAGAGCCAATACCATTGAAATACCAGCAGTACCAACCAGGATACGCCCATGTCGCGGCTCTTTTCCACCAGGAGGTCTTCCCCTTTTTCGATATGTCGTACCAGTTTTTTCACAAACCGCTCCTGGAAGGGGTATAGCTTAAAATCCAGGTGCGGGCTTTGCTTTGCCCGCGGGTCGTAGGTTTTGCCGTAGTGGTTAATCCAAAATAAAATATCCGTTTGGCAGCGCGCCTTAAGCGCCGCCTGCTGGGCGGCCATTTCCGGCAGCGCCCCCGCATCATCCGGGGGCAATGGGTTTAAATTGTCCATGTCTTTCTCGTTTAAAGCAATCGGGGACACTGGTACGAAAGCGTATAAGGGGACAGTATCCCATTAAGTGACTCAGTAAAGGGCTTCCCCCACCCTTTGTTTCGGGCCGACCCTGCATCAACCCCCAACCAAACAGCCATAAACCTTGTGTGATGCAGTGAGACAGCGTTTCAGGCCAGCTTCCACTTTCAAATTAGCATATGTATATCTATTGTCAATACTTTTTATTTTTAATTAATAAAATATTAATAATTGGCCTGGTTTTTAGGGTTTTTAACGGCTAAAAGTACGACGTATGTTCGGATATCCGAATATTTATCGTTTTATCACTTTAATGACAACATTACTATAAAAAGTAAACTTATGTAGAATAAGTATCCCAGGCGCTCACAAAAGCGTCTGTGCGAATACCGTAAAACGGCTCTCGCGAAAGATTGGCAATATAAAACCCTATCCGGGTGGATGGGAGAAGGGGAACTTTAAAACGAAAGGGGATTTAAAACAAAGCGCGGGGATTATTTGTACACTTGTATGAAACCCGTTTTTATGGATCAAAGATGAGTAGGAAACAATTTTGGTCGTTCAAACATGAACATTCGTACGCATGCCACCATACCGCCGACTCAAGTTCACTTTGGGCAACACCCGCCGGATGACGAGAGTCCCGACCCCACGCCGCCCATTGCCCATCGCATGGATAAACTTGCAAAAGCCGGTAAACTAAGTGGCCTGGTGGTCACGGATCCGATTGTCCAGAAACGGCTGATTCGGCTTTATACGGAGTTTTTGCAGCAATCCGGCCTGGCCTATTTAAACTTGCATCCGCAAACGCCAAGGCCTTGGGATGCGCCGGATTATTTGCCCACCACAGCCACCCTTCGAAAAGAAGAGGAAGCGCTGGTGATTGATTTAAGCCCGGTCAAGCGAGGCAGGGGCTCCGGATCCAATACCTATCGGGTTGTTCTGCCTTCGGGCAAGGTCAGCAACATTAACGGCCACTATATCCACACACCGCCCACTCCGGGAGACCAGGAAGACCTGGCGCTGCTGGAGCGGTTTATGAAACAAGAGCTTGTGTTCGGCAGCTTTTTACTGGATGGCAAACACCTGCACTTTAAGGAGCTGACCCTCCTGCCCTGGGACGACCCATAAAAAACCCCTATCCGGGTAGGATAAGGGAACTTTAAAGCGAAGAGATAAAGGGGATTTATAACGAAGAGGGGAGATGTCTAAATATATAAAAACAAGCATTTAAGATCTGATGATAGCTTGTAAACAAACGTAAACCCGCATTCTAAAAGTTTCCTTAACCTGGCCTTTCAAGGTTTAAATCCTCGTCAACCCCTGGGAATCATCCCCGATTGATGCCATAATGCCAGGGTGGATGGGAACGGCCATTGCGTTTGGACAGTGGTTGCCACCGAAAACCCATGCCGAGGGGAACGTTACATGCGGCATAGGATTGTGGAGAAAATCTTTTCATCGGTTTTTTTTAGTGTTACTGTTTTATACCAAAACTCATTTAGCTGTGTACCACGTGGAGGTTATCCTTTGAATACTTACGAAGTGCTCATCATCTTCAAGCCCATCCTGGATATTGAGAACGTTGACGCGATTCTCAACCACTTTCAGAAGAATATTGTTGAAGCCAACCAGGGCGAAGTGGTGGATGTTGACCGGATTGGCCGCAAACGCCTCGCTTTCGAGATTAAGCGTTTCAAGGACGGTTTTCTGGCGCTGTATATCCTAAAGCTGCCTGCCAACAAGGTTGTTGACTTTAAGCGCGCCTGCCAGTTAAACGAAGATGTGTTGCGGATAACCATGCTGCGCCAGGAAGAAGGCTATAAGCGCGAAGCCCCCGTTCGTGAAGAAGCCCCCATGCGCCGTGACGGCAGACGGGATGACTTCCGCGGTGGCCGTGGCGGCGACCGGGAAGATCGCCCCAGAAGAGAATTCGTTCCCAGAGACCGGGACTAACCCTGAAAGCGCTTACGCAAACGGCCAGCCCTCCTGGCAGAGATGAAAGGAATGAAACACCATGTCACTCGCGCGTGCTACGTTAACCGGCGTTGTTGCCAGTGAACCCGAAAAGCGGTTTACTCCCAACAATTTCGCCGTTACCAATTTCACCCTGTCGGTCAGCCCGTCCAGCAGCAAGGATAGCCCGTTTTTTGTTCGTGTTACCTGCTGGCGCAACCTTGCCGATGTCGTCGCCGAGCAAATCCATAAAGGGATGGAAATTACGGTTGAAGGCAAGTTGCAAGTCAACCAGTACGAGGCCTCCGGCGGATTGACCAAGCGCATCTACGAAGTGGACGCCAGCAACGTCTTTATCGGCAAGCTGCAACCCATGCTGGTTGGCGCCGAGCAGGGCGGCAATGGCGGCGCTCGCCGTCAACAGGGTTTTGACAACAGCCAGGCGGCGGGTTATGCCAACCCGATGGGCGCGGCGCCTCAGCAACAAGCCCCCCCATACCAGTCTATGCCGGCCGGTGTGCCCCAGGGCGGCGGTATGGGCAACGCCCCTGCGCCAGACAGCTTCTTTCAAGATGAGCTTTTGACAGAAGACGATATTCCGTTTTAAGATACATGTTTACCGAAATAGAAATAACGAGGTTTTAAGGTTTATGGCAGTTGATTCGGGCCGCGCTCGCAAGAAAGTATGCAACTTCTGCTTGGATGACGTCAAGCACATCGACTTTACCGATGCTGTTAAGATGAGACGCTACCTGACGGAACGGGGCAAAATCCTTCCCCGCCGGATTACAGGGACTTGCGCCAGACACCAGCGCATGCTTTCCACCAAGATTAAGACTTCCCGTCATGCCGGGTTAATTCCGTTTGTCATTGCGGGTTAATCGCATCCAGCTTTCTGACTAACCCTTTTTAATAAGGGCTTTCCCTTTAAAACAGCAAAATTGCCAATTCTGCTAGTGCAAAGTAGCGCATTAGAGGATGAAAGTTTTGCTGTTTTTTGCTACAAAAAGAGAACACCTGTTTTTGACAGAAAAATCTGCAAGGTTTTGTGAGAGATGATTCGGCCACCTTCCCGGTTTTTACCTAAACTCCACGGACTGAAGTGGTTAAGAGGCCCGTTCCTGGTGCGCACGGGTTACATCAGCCCTGCGGATCCCGTGCTGCTGTGCGACCTGGAAGAGAACCAACTGCTGGAGCGCTACGCCGACTCGGCGGGGTTGCGGTTGCTGGCGATGTCGACCACCGGGTACACGCAAAACACGCCCCGCATTATGGGCAACGTGCTGGAGGCCATCCTGGCCAAGAATAACCGCCTGGCCCGCCTGGAACCGCGGGATGTGAAGCAGCTCTTCCAGACCCACCTGTCCATGGAACGCTGCTTTTTTGAAGAAGCGGGCAAGAGTACTTATCACGGCTTTCTGCTTAACCACGGCAAGGTCTACTCGTTGTGCGCCAATACGGCGGAGCCTTGCTTTGTTTACCGCCAGGGGTCGCTGCTGGAGTTCCATCTGTCGGCGCAGCAGTTTATCCAACTGGAGCCGGGCGATCTCTTCATCGCCGCAGACCCGGATGATATGAAGTTGCTGCTCAAGTCGCGCACGCTGCGGCAGTTTTACCTGGTTTTCAAGCGCACCCAACTGGGATGCCCGTTTGATCGCAAGGGCTTCCAGAAGATGCGGCAGTTGCTCAAATCGCCGTTGGTGGGCATTTACTGGGATAACGCAAAAGCCCCCAACGCTAACCTGATGTGGCAATCGCTTCAGAATGTCTCGTTTAACCGCAACCAATGGTTGATTGTCCTGTTTCTGTTTATGTGGACTTTTGCCCTGCTGGTGTCGCAGTGGCTCAGTACGTAAAGCAAGGAGGAGGCAACCCCTATGTTCCTGTTAATTAAATGGCTGGTCCTGGCGCTGACCCTGGTGTTAATCGCCAATCTGATTCCGGGTATTGAGGTGGACAGTTTTGGCGTCGCCCTGGTGGCGGGGCTGGTCATCGGCTTGATTAACCTGGTCATTCGACCGCTGTTACAGATTCTGTCCTTGCCGATTACGATTTTAACCCTCGGCCTGTTCGGTTTCATCCTGAATGCCCTGATGTTTTGGCTGGCCGCTGCCCTGGTGCCCGGGTTTGAGATTGACGGCTTTATCCCGGCCCTCTTCGGCTCCATCCTGATGACGCTGATTTATACCCTGTTCGAGCGGATCATCACGCCCCACCCGGCCCGATAAATCATCATCCTTACTGGTTTATGCACGGTTCGATCCGGTTTTAAACCGTGATTGCCCAAGTTTTTCAAACTTGGGCAATTTGGTTTCGCCGTTGGATTTTATTACAACGTCTATCCTAGGAGTAAGGAATGTTAACCCCAATTACGTTAAAAACGACTTTTACCCCAACAGCCGTCAGCCGGTTTGGGCAGGCGCGCCGAAAGGCAAACGCACAAATATCTCCAGCAGCGGGAGATAATCTGATTAGACTTGGCCAGCATACAAAGCTTACCCAATATATGGCTAGCCTTGGGATGATGGGTTATAGTGTCGGAGAAGGTGTCCATCGTTTATTGCAAGGGGATACCAATTTATCATCGTTTATTGGAAATGGCGCTATATTGTTAATGGGAGTTGGATTTGCGGTAACCGGCCATACCGTGTCGCGCTTAGTCCGATATATTCAGCAGTTGCGTAACACTGAAACGAAGCCTCCTGACACTGCCGCTCAATAATCAACTGATCTGACATTGTCAAGTTATCCTAATTGATTTGGCCCTAATGCTCGTCGGTGCGTTAGTGGCAATCCCTGCCATAAAGAAAGCAAATCGCCAAGCGCCATAATTCGGTGAAAGGTATCGCCCCTAGTTTCTAACAGTATCACTATTAGCATATACCCATAATTATAAGGTTTTAAACCCTTTGCTTCTAATCATCCAATGCTTAAAGCAATTTTATCTCCCCCTTGGTTTTGATTAGAAGATTAAAACCAAGTTACGAGGATGCCTTATGAAGTTGAACACCATCCCTTCCCAGCAAGCTCGCTATTGCAGCCCCCATTTTGGGAATGGAAATAAAAGGAACATTACTCCCGCCAAGGCCGCAGAACTCGCTGTAGGCGTCCCTGGAGGCGTAGGTGTTATTGTCGGCGGTATTGAATTGTTTACACAGGCAACCTCTCGTGCAACCGATCCGAAATCCTACCTGGAAGGCCTTGCTTGG
The DNA here is from genome assembly GCA_937922745.1 of uncultured cyanobacterium. GTDB lineage: Bacteria > Cyanobacteriota > Vampirovibrionia > Vampirovibrionales > JAGQHJ01 > CALAJO01. The sequence continues at coordinate 4,458 of CALAJO010000149.1, read as the reverse complement.
GCCATCGGTGGAGCGGTTCTTGTCGGCATTTCCAGACTCATTAAGAAGCGGACTGGAATTTCTTAACGTAGGCTATTGATTTAGGGTAGTATAGGGTAGCCCTGATTAAGAGAGAGAAGGCCCATGATTAAGCTGGTTGCACTGGACCTGGATGGCACGATTGTGAACGAGCGCCTGGAGATTTCCGAGGCGACGATTGCCATGCTGCAACGGGTGCAGCGGGAAAAAGGCGTTAAGGTCATCATCGCCACCGGGCGAATGTTCCCTTCCACGCTGCCGTTTGCGCGCACCATGGGCCTGCTGGATCCGGTTATCAGCTACCAGGGGGCCATGATACGGGATGTGAGCGCCCAACTGGAGAACGTGCTGGATCACCCGATTCTCTTCCACCAGGCGATTGACCCGGACGTGTCGCGGCGGATTATCGACTTCATCCAGGAGCATAAGCTGCACGCCAACCTGTACGTTAACGACAACCTGTTTACCACCATGCTCAACCCGCACTCCATTTATTACAAGAACATCTCCGGGGTGGTGCCGCAGGAGGCGCTGGACTTGCACGCGGTGCATACGGCCCCGCCCAGCAAGATGATGATTATTGATGACCACCGCTGCGACGAGATTGTGGAGGCGCTCAACCGGGATTATTCCCTGCATATCAGCGTGTGCAAGTCGCGGTACAACTTCATCGAGATTGTGCATTCGTCGGTGTCCAAGTGGCAGGCCATTTCCAACCTTATCGACCAGTGGGACATCCGGCCGGAAGAGGTGATGGCCATTGGCGACCAGGAGAACGACCTGCCCATGATTACCGGGGCCGGCGTGGGCGTGGCCATGGGCAACGCCCCGGAGCATGTGAAGGCCATGGCCAACTACGTGACCGACAGTGTGGACAACGACGGCGCGGCCAGGGCCATCGAGAAGTTTGTATACGGCCACCTGCCGCTGGAGGATCCCGATTCCCATGAATCGCATCGGGCAGGGGTTTGACTTGCACCGGCTGGTGCCGGGCAGACCGTTTTTGCTGGGCGGCATTGAGCTAGAGGCCGATGTGGGGCCGGAGGGACACTCCGATGGGGATGTGCTGCTGCATGCCATTACGGATGCCTTGCTGGGCGCCGCGGGCCTGGGGGATATCGGGGATTGGTTTCCACCGGGGGATGCGGCTTACAAGGGGGCAAACAGCGCCGACCTGCTGGCAACCGTGGTGGCGCGCTTGAGCGCCGATGGCTGGCGGATTGAGAACGTGGATGCTACCGTGCTGCTGGAAGCGCCGAAGCTGTATCCGTACAAGGCCCAAATCCGAGAGCGGGTGGCGGCGCTGCTAGGCTTAACCGTTGACCGGGTGAGCCTGAAGGCGAAGACCATGGAGCGGTTGGGCCCCATCGGCCAGGGAGAGGCCGTTGCCGCCATGACGAGCGCCCTTTTAAAAAGCCCTACTTAACATACGTATCCAGAAGCCGGGTTAGTTCCTCCCGGTCTTCCTTACGGAGTGGCCCAGCGTAGAATCGCGGCTCATTGCCGGTTAAGTCGGGCTGATTATGGATATATATTTTGCGAGTATGGTCTGACCCAATGGTTCGGCGAGAGAGGGTATAAACCTGTCGCGGGTCCTCCGGACTCAAGGTACGATTGGAAACCCTAATCCGCAGCGATTGCGGTGTCTCGTCATCAACATGGTGAATATCAATTTCCCCGGAAAGGGTATAAAACTGCCAGTTGAACCATAATCCGCAGTTATGGCCTTGTGTGGAAGGATAGACAACCTGCAAGCCATCTCTCTTCGAAGAGGTTAAGGCGGCCCTGACCTTCTCCGTTTCTTGCGGTGAGAGCTGGAAGAAGGGTCTTTCCGTATCCTGCCAGCCACCTATCCCAAATAGCCTGAGCAGGCCAAAATGAGGCGAAGCCTGCTGGGAAGGCCGGCGATAGGGCCTGGCCGCGTTCATCCGGGTAATACCGATATCCATATTAAACTCCCATGGTTAACTGATAACATAACAAAACCCCTCAAAGGCAAAAATTGCTTATGGCAACCGCTGGCCCCTGGAACCCATTAAAAGGGAAATGCTTTGCTTTTGCAGCAATACTTAAGAAATTTCTCCTGTTCGTTTAATACGGTTTGGCAACATTACACCCAGGCAAGAAGCCGCTCGACATGCAGAACCGGCGCATACGGGAGCTGAATTTGGTTGAGCCAACCGATAAGGGCTTCCTTGTCGATGACCCGGCTTCTCGCGCCGTCCGGCTCCAAAAAATCCATATCCGTGTGCCGTATCGCGCCATGGGGCTGGGTATCGAAGCGGGCCTTGAGCTGCTGGAATATCTCACGGCAGCGGGCCCGGTCGGGAATCCCCAGCAGAAGAAAATAATGCCTAGTCTTGTCCTGCCAGAGGTTCTGCTTCAGTATCGTTTCCCCCTCTGCCGCGCGGATTGGGGCAATAATGCGCGCCTGCTCCTCCGGCGAGGCTTTCCTGTCCAGGTTAATGGCAATGGTGCCACTAAAATTGACTGGGATATTGTGACTCCCTGGAAAACCGGAGTGGAGTTTCATTGAAAAACTTTCAGGCTTTTATGCGTATTCACTTAAACGCTGGACAGGAATTTTGTACGAGTTTGGCAAACTTACTGCATTTAACCAGGCTTTTAGACCTTTGACATCAGACACTTTGCCCTCGTGATCCACGAAGTCTTGTTCGTGATGGGCAATGCTCGGGCTGGTTATCCCATAGCCAGTCAACCTCATTATTCGGTTTGCAAGGGCGTCCGAGAAGCCTTTTGGCTGTTGAATGCCAAGCAGCAGGATATGATGGCCGGTTGCCTGCTGGCTAACAGTAGCCGAAGTTATTTCATGTCTGACTGAAGTATCGCCAAAGTTGCGTTTAATCCGATCCACTTCGTGGGATTCCGGTTCTCGGTCGAGGTTAATGGCAACAGTGCCGGAAAATTTAGGGGTGGAATGCACCAGAGGGTTTGAAACACGAGGAATTTGCATAAAAGTCCTTTCTAAAATAAAAGAGAATTGAAGAATCCGTAATGAGCAATACTTGCAAGATACACCAATAAACAGGCTGAATATTTCAAATTGCCTTGAAGGCTTGCCCACTTAACAATTATTAAATGATGGAATGAGGAGATTGCAGGTTGTAAAACCAGAGATCCTGTTTATCGAGGAACGTGTGGATTAATGGAGATCATGCAGACCTCAAACACCATAGAGCGGAATTGGAGCTTTCGTCAAGATCCTTCTCTTGGCGTCGGCCAGGGGTGCTTAAGCCGGTTAACATCAAGCGGCATCATATGCCGGGCATTTCCCTGCTCCATCCAACCACTGAATGCAACCGCATCCAACAGCTTTACTCCTGCTATTTCAGGATTCGGTTCAAAGAAGTCTACATTGGAATGCAATACAACCGGTTGCTCCCCCTGAAATGCGGCTCGTATTGCTTTGGTTATATTTCGTATTAACTCGCGACTTGGGCTCCACACCCAGAGATAATTACATCCATAATTGTCATCAAATTGCTGACAATAGATGTTTGTTGACTTGTCCGGCGGAACATTTTGAAGCATTTGCGTCCCAATAAGCCGTCTCTCCGTATCATTGATTTCCCTGTTGATTTGAATGACGAGGGTGCCCTTAAAGGGCCGGTTTTACCGAACGGCTGGGCATGCGTGCGACGGAATTGACCTGCATTGAAACGACTCCTATCACTGGAAATATATTCCAATAAAAAGTCTGAATCTTTCAAATTGCCCTGAGGTCAGCCCGCTTAACAATTATTAAATTTACGAAAAGAGGATAGCGAACGGCTAAAACATGGATTACCATGGCAGTAGAGAAAGCAGGTAATATTTACCCACGATGTTGATGAAACGCTGGATTATTGCCCTGGTTGCCGTATTGTGTACGCAAAGTTTTTGCGGCGCACTGGCCCTAGCCGAATCCTGCTGCCCGCCGGAAGCCGGGCATCATGCCCACGACGCTTCCGCCGGGTGTCATGCATCGTCCACGCCTCAGCTTCATTCGCAATGCTGCCTCAAACAGGAAACGGCGCTACCCGCTGCGCCGGAAAGCCAAATCCATGTCCAAAGGCTGGATATGGCCGCCGGATCAACCCCGGATTTCAACTGGCGCGATCGCCTTGGGGCGGATCATCGCGTGGCAGTGCTGGCGCAAGCCCATCTCCCGGATGACTCCGACAGATACCTACGGTTGTGTGTACTCCTGAACTAGAAAACGCTGTGGTTTCAAAGGTTTTTTAGTTTTTACATATCGAAGTGCATAACAACAACAGGAGTATTCATCCATGAAAAATTTGATTGCCGCCCTAGTTATACTCGGCAGCATTGCCACCTTGCCCGCGCTGGCCGACCACCACAAGCCATGCTGCAAGGAGCCGCCGCCGTGCTGCCAGGAGCATAAAGATTGCTGTAAGTAAGCCTTACGGCAAACCTGTT
>CALAJO010000148.1 GCA_937922745.1 uncultured cyanobacterium | reverse complement strand
GCACGGTTTCCGGCGCACCCAAAATCCGGGCGATGCAACTCCTGTCCCAACTGGAGCCGGAGCGGCGCGGCGTTTATTCCGGCGTCGTCGGGTATTTCGATCACCAGGGCAACATGGATGGGGCGATTGCCATCCGCTCGGCCCTGGTCAAGGACGGCTTCGCCCATGTGAACGCCGGGGCGGGTATCGTCTACGATTCGGACCCGCTGGCGGAATACCAGGAAACCCGTAACAAGGCCAAAAGCATCCTCAAGGCCATTCAACTCGCAGAAAGGGCAGACCGGCATGGCTATTGTTATACTGGATAACTACGATTCGTTTACCTATAACCTGTTTCAGCTCACGCAAGGGCTGACCGACGAGCCCGTGCAGGTTTACCGCAACGATGCGCTGGACTTCGAAACCTTGCAATCGCTCCGGCCGTCTCGGGTCATCCTATCCCCAGGGCCTGGACACCCCGCCCGGCCCGAGGACTTTGGCCTGTGCCGGGAGGTGATTGAACGCCATGTTGAGCTGGCCTGCCCGGTTTTAGGCGTTTGCCTTGGCCACCAGGGGATTGTGCATTATCTGGGGGGCAGCATCGGCAAAGCCCCGGCGATTATCCACGGAAAAACCAGCATGATTACCGTTACACAGCCGACCCGTCTTTTTGAAGGGCTACCGAACCCGTTCAAGGCTATGCGTTATCATTCGCTGGTGGCTTATGACGAGAACTTTCCTGAGGTCCTAGAGGTCATCGCTCGGGAATCGCAGCATGGGCTGACCATGGCGGTGCAACACAAGACGCTGCCGATTTTCGGCGTCCAGTTCCACCCGGAGTCTATCGGCACGCCGGAAGGCCTCCAGATGATGAGGAATTTCATCGAAAAATGCTGACCCGCGACGATATCACCCAACTCATCCATCTGCGCATCCCGGAAGCCGAGGCGCGGGCCACGCTGGAATCGCTGACCCCCGACCAGGTAGACGCAGACCTTTTCCGCGCCTTCCTCTCCGTGATGGCGGAAACCTGCGTGCCCCTGCCCAAGGTGGAATCGATGGTTTTGGATTGCTGCGGCACCGGCGGCAGCGGCCTCAGCCATTACAACACCTCCACCACCGTGGCCTTTGTGCTTGCCGCAGGCGGCGTCCCTGTCGTTAAGTTCGGCAACCGCGGCATGACCAGCCAGTCCGGCAGTTTCGATTTCCTGGAAGGGCTGGGGTTTCCCAGGGATATCCCTCTCGATCGCCTGGACAGCCTGCTGGAAGAAGCAGGGCTTGTGTTTCTCTTTGCGCCCCAATGCTATCCTCAACTGGGCGCGTTTAACACCTTGCGCCGCAGCCTCAGCGTCAAGACGATCTTCAACTTTATCGGGCCGCTGCTGCATCCGCTCAAGCCGGCGTACCGGGTCATGGGCGTTTCCAGCGCCCATATGCAAAAGCTCGTCGCCGATGTACTGGCGGCGCATCCGCAAAACCGGCATGCCTGGATCGTCCGCGGGGATAATAACCTGGACGAGTTAAGAGCGGACGGCCTCAGCCATATTTATAAAATCCAGGACAATGCCGTGTCCTCGGAAACCTATCACGCCAATGGCGTCACAAACCCCGCTATGCCCGCCTCCCTTTCCGTACAGGACAACCTTAAAATCTTCCAGGGCCTGGTGGATGGGGACGATATAAGCTCAATCTATTACCGCATGGTGTGCATTAACGCCGCGGCCGGATTTGTCGTAACCGGCAAAACCGGGGATATGGACGAAGGCATTCGCCTGGCAGAGGGGTTACTGTCCTCCGGCGCGGTGGCAGCGTCCCTCAATCGGTGCAGGAGGGCCTATGCCAAGTATCCTGGATGAGATCGTCGCCCACAAGCTAATGGAGGTATCGCAGCGAAAACAGGCAAAACCGCTGGGGCAGTTGGCTGAATCCGCCATACCGAACACAGAAAGGGACTTTCTGCAAGCCATTCAGCCGCAGCAGGGAGAAAATGGCTTCGTTCGTCCAAAATTGATTTTGGAGGTCAAACCCGCGTCCCCTTCTGCCGGTATCCTGGCGGAAGCCTTTGACCCCAGCGCATTACTGATGCACTATAACGCCCACGCCTCTGCCATCTCGGTTTTGACGGACAGCCGCTATTTCAAAGGCAGCCATCAACTGCTCACCCAGGTTGCCCGGCACTCCCCGCACCCCGTCCTCTGCAAGGACTTTATCCTGGATCCCTACCAGGTGCTGGAAGCCCGTCATGCCGAGGCCCATGCGGTCCTGCTGATCGTCAAGATCCTGACAGACGAACAGTTTGCAATCCTGCACGATGCCATCCTCTCGCTTGGGATGACGCCCGTGGTGGAAATCCAGAACGAGTCGGAGTTGGCGCGGGCGCTGGCAGTCCAACCGCAGGTGCTGCTCATCAACAACCGGGACTTGGGCACCTTTACCATAGACCTGGAAACCACCTTGCGCCTGGTGCCGCAAATTCCGGCAGACATTACCTGTATTTCCGCCAGTGGGATTGAAACCCGTTCGGACATTGACAAGCTGCTCGTCGCCTGCGGCACCTTCCTGGTTGGCAGCGCCCTGATGCGGCTGCCGCTGGAAGCGTTACCGCTGAAACTAAAGGAGCTGGCCGGACAGTGACCCACATCAAGATTTGCGGCATCACCACGCCAGGCGACGCGGACCTGGCCATCCAGGCCGGGGCGACCTTTATCGGGCTCATCTTTGCGCCGCAATCCCCCCGATGCATTACCGTGCCGCAAGCCCGGCAAATCCGGGAGCAGATAGGGGAACGCGCCCAAGTGGTCGGGGTGTTCCAAAACCAAGCGGCGGAAGCGATCCAGCACATTTCTACGCAACTCAATCTCGACCTCATCCAGTTGCATGGGCAGGAAACGCCTGACTTTTGCCAGGCCATGCCGCGCCCTGTCATCAAGATGCTGCCGACAACGGACGAGGCGCAAACCCAGGTTAATAACCTGATACAGCCTGACAGCAACATCCAATATGTGCTGTTTGAACCACCCAAGGCATCTGGCCAGGCCATCACCGAGGAAGCGGGGTTTCTCAAATGGCTTCGTTCGTCCAAAATAGCGCTGCCTTACTTCCTGGCCGGAAAACTATCCCCCGATAATATTGGCCCGCTCGTCACCGCTTACCGTCCTTTTGGCGTGGATGTGGCCGGTGGTGTCGAAAGCGTCCCCGGTGTCAAGGATCCCCAGAAAGTGCGGCAGTTTTGCCAGGCCGTCCAATTGGCAACCGTTTCAGAAGGAGTTTACGGATGAAATCATTAGGGTTTTTCGGAGAATATGGCGGTGTCTACGTTTCAGAGCCGTTGATGCCGCCCTTGGAGGAGCTGGAAGAGGCCTTTCTGCACTACTCACAGGATAAGGCATTCTTGACAGAGCTGCACGACCTGCTGACCCATTACGCCGGACGGCCGACGCCGCTGTACCATGCCCGTAACCTCTCCGAAGCTTGGGGGGCGCAGATCTACCTGAAGCGGGAAGATTTATTGCATGGCGGGGCGCATAAAACCAACAACGCTTTAGGCCAGGCCCTGCTAGCCAAATACATGGGCAAAACCCGTTTGATTGCCGAAACCGGGGCTGGACAGCACGGCGTTGCTACGGCCATGGCAGGCGCCCTCTTCGGGATGCCGACCGAGGTGTACATGGGCGCGGTGGATATTGCCCGCCAGCAACCCAACGTCTACCGGATGAAGCTGATGGGTGCCACGGTGCATAGCGTGGAGACAGGCTCCAGGACGCTAAAGGACGCCATTAACGACGCCCTGCGGGATTGGGTGGCAAACAGCCGGAATACCCATTATCTGCTGGGCACCGTGGCCGGGCCGCACCCTTTTCCCACCATGGTCAAGTTCTTTCAAAAGGTCATTGGGGAAGAGGCCCGCGAGCAGATCCAGGTTCGGGCGGGGCGGTTACCGGATTACGTGGTCGCTTGCGTCGGTGGGGGCTCCAACGCCATGGGCATTTTCAACGCCTTTTTGCAAGATGACCCGACCCAACTTATCGGGGTTGAGCCGGCCGGGCAAGGGCTGGAGACGGAACACCACGGGGCGGTGCTGGCCAAGGGCAGCCTGGGCTGCCTGCACGGAATGAAGAGCCTGGCCTTGCAAACCGGTGACGGGCAAATATTGGAAACCTACAGCATCGCCGCCGGGCTGGACTACCCGATGGTAGGGCCAGAGCATGCGCACCTGCAAGCCATCGGCGGCGCACGCTACGAATCCGTGACGGATGAGGAGGCCCTGCAAGCCTTCGGCGAATTGGCCAGATCCGAAGGCATCATCCCGGCGCTGGAAAGCTCGCATGCCTTGGCGTACGCCAAGAAGCTTGCACAGGAAGTTCCGAAGGAAACGCTCATCCTGGTCAACCTCTCCGGCCGAGGGGACAAGGATTTATTACAAGTAATGGCCCTTGGAGAAAACGCGTGATGACCACAACAACCCCACACCTAAAGCGATACCAGGCCCGCTTTTCCCAGTGGGCCGCCCAGGGACGTAAAGCGTTCATTCCTTTTACCTTGTTAGGCTGGCCGGATAAAGCCACTTCGCTGGAGGTTGTCCAAACCATGATCGAATCCGGGGTGACGGCGCTGGAGCTTGGCTTCCCGTTCAGCGATCCTGCGTCGGATGGCCCGGTTATCCAAAAGGCGGCCATGGATGCCCTGGAGAACGGTTTTACTGTTCAGGACGGGTTTGACATGCTTCGGGAGATCCGGCGGATGGATGCCAAAATCCCCATCGGGCTGCTGGTTTACTACAACATCATCCTGGCCCAGGGCATCGCGCCATTCTTCCAGGCTGCGGCCGAGGCCGGGGTGGATGCCGTCCTTATTGCGGATCTGCCACCGGAATGCGCCGATGAGGTTTACCCCATTGCGCAGGCTTGCGATGTCGAACTGATTTTCATCGTGTCCCCGCTCACTTCCTCTGCACGGCTCAAAACCATCGAGCGCTACGCCGGGGGATTCCTCTATGTGGTTTCCCGGCTGGGCATCACCGGGACGGATGAAAAGACGGACACACATCTGGCGGATCTTATTCTACGGCTCAAGCAGGAAACCCGGTTGCCGGTCTGCGTCGGGTTTGGCATTTCCTCGCCGGAGCAGGCCGCCAAAATGTATCAATACGGCGCGGATGGCGTGATTACAGGCTCCAAAATCATCCAAATCGTTTCAGAAGCGACTGGCGTGGATAGAAAAATCGTGTTAACAAGTTTTCTTCAGCGGATGCTGAACGATCAATAGCGCAGATCTTTTGAAGCGAGCCCCGTAATGGGTCGCTGCGATGTCACAACATCCCGTTGCAGCCATACAAAGGTTTGTGCGGCGAAATATCTTTAATTTGCCCCATTTTTCCTTATAAACGGGAACAACCTTATGACACGCTTTTAGCCTCTATTTTTTGTATGTGTCTTCCTATACCGAAACACCTCAGGTCAGGCCATGCAACCAATTTAGTCCTCTGCCCGATTGATATCTTCGGAGTCGAAATTGAATCGGTTGAGTTTGCTGTAATGGGTATTGTACTCCTCCCTTAAAGGCGTCGGATCCAGTTGGCCATCGTCCAGCATCATTCTTAGCTTGCGCACAAGCAGGTTATCCAGATTCACTTCCTGATAATCCCTTGCCAAAGCAACAAATTGCGCCAATATAACGGGTGTGATACCCCTCGCATGTCGGATTTGTTGCAGGACTTTCAGCAGTTCGGGTCGCTGGGAAATTCGCATGCTGTTATCCAACAGGTAGGCAAAAGCTGGAACCTGGTTGTTGTGAAAATAACGGGTTTGAACGATGGGCTGCTTCATCATGGCAAGCACTGTATCCTTACCCACAATGGTAATGGCCGTTAACAGGGCAGGGGCATTCGAGGCAAGATAATGCGCCGGTAAAACATGAGAGCCCACTTTTTGACCCGGTGCAAACGTTTTCCAGTCTGCTTCAACTGCTTGGCACACATCGGCATAATCAGCCAAAATTGGGGCAAGCTCTCCACCATCACGGTTCATGGATGTTAAGGCAGAGAGTGCTGAAAAAACATCGATAGCTTGAAGCGTAGGATGTGCATGGTATTGGTTTTGCAAAGTATCATTCAGGAGTGCCATGTAGGGTTCACTATCGCGTAAGCTGCTAACGGCTTCTGCCATAAAATGCCGAAAGACTTCTTGTTGCGGGCCATTAATAATCTGCTCCCCATGTATCTGAGAAGCGACGAGCCGCTCGCGGAGCGTATCATCATTAACATGGCTAAGCAATTGATATGCTTCCTGCCTGACAAACGCTTCCTTGTGGTTGCAGAGCCTGGCAATGAGCCGGTTTTTTTGCGCCCCTCGTTTCATCCAGGCAACTTGGTTCACGGAGAAACGCAGGGTAAATGAGTCAGTTTCGCGATGCAAGGCCGCTTCCAGTAAATCATCACACCGTTGTTTATCGGAATGAGACCTTAAATTCTGTAATGCCTTTTGTCTCACATATTTATCTTTATCGCGAATTAAAATTTCTAAGGCCTTATCTCGCTGTAGGCCGTCATAGAACAATGTATCGGCATGAAAGGCTATTTTCTGCCTTATCCTGTCACTGGGATCCGCGGCTAATTTTAACAGAACTGCATCTAAACCAGCGCGCGGCCTTGTAAAATTTTGAGGTAGTAGTTCACAGGCCTCTTCGCGTACTTGCATATCCGAATCCTGTAGAAGCGGCTCAAATAGCGCTTGGATTTGAGAGGGTTGAGCAAATTGACCAATGGAACTAACAGCATCCAGGCGAACCCCAGGGTGTTCATCCTTTAGAGCGGTTGTAATGATCCTTAATCGCTCCCTTGCAGGGAGGTCGGTAAGCGTAAGCTTGTTGTTTTTGATCATTTCCGCTGTTAGGAGGAGTAAAAAGCCCTTTGCTTGCCAACTTGTCGAAGTCGCCAAAGATTCCAGGCGCTGCATCAGTTCATCATTGGTAAGCGTGGATGGCATTTGATAAGCAATATAGGAACGAACATGGTGCCGGTCATCCAGCGCCAATTCATCCAATAGTTGAATTTGTTTATTTCTATCGCTTATTGCGGTAATCGCAAGCAAGCCGGAATCCTGGACAGTCCTTTTAGGGAAAGTAAGACAGGCTCGTGCGGCCTCAGCCTTCGCTTCATCGGATTCCATGGATTTTGAGGAGTAAACCGCTGTATGATGCCAATCACAGCCTTCGTCCTGCCTTTTCAGAAATGCCTTCATCACTTCAACACGGCGCATTTCATCTTTAATGGTTTTAACACACTTTGCCAGGCTGTATTGGCAACTGGAATCCGGTTCTTCCATAAACATCAGTATAGCTTGCGCCTTCAGCTGATCATCTTCTATTGAGGGAATCGCCTCCTCAAAAACAGGTCGCCTAACATCAAAAGCATCTTTATCATTCCCAAAAATCTTGATTAGTCGAAGTTTTTCAGCATCAATCTGTGCCTGCGACGTACCGGCATTCGGTCTTAATGTTGCAATGGCTTCGGCAGCCTGGCCTCTCACGGAGTTATCGGCATGTTTGGCAAAGCGGGTTATTAATTCTGCTTTATTAACAGGGTTATGCACAATGGAGAGTGCTTCTGCTGCAATGAAAACACCATTATCATCCAATTTGCCGTCTAATGCGTCATTAATAAACCCAACCAGTAAGTCATCGCGAATTGCGTCGGTGTCCATTTTTAAAAGTGCAGAAATACCACCTTGTCTCACATGGGGTGAGCGATGTTGAGCCAGCTCTTGGACCAGCATAATTGCACGACCTTTATCCTCCAAGTGTTCCGCAGCATTGGCGGCATTTGTTTGTATTTTGCTATCGGGGTCTTCAATCAGCTTGCGGATAATGGATTCTCTCAAATCATCAGTGGACAAATCGTCAATCAGGTATTCTGCCACTCTGAGTCGAATACGTGGGCTTGGATCCGCGGCAAACGCCACAATCCAGCGATCGCGAAAGTCAGCGTCAAGCCTTGGAATCTCGTTATATTTATTTTGAATGTCCACCATGGCATCTAGCGCAGCAGCACGTACGTGCGGGTTTGGATCGTTTCCGAAGAGTTCAATATAATGAACCCTTTCATTTTGATCAGCATTCTGAAGATAAGCACCAATTACGTGGTTGGAGTACATTTCAATACGGCTGAATGCACGTAAAACAGACTCCCTTAATTCTGGGTTTTGTATAGTGCGGATGAGTCGCGCCATCTCATCAAATAAAAAGGTTTCATCCGTTTTATGGGCTATAAGCTGCATATTTGCCAAAGTATTTACAAATTTTTGCTCCCATTTGGTTAAAGCGGGAACACCCCTATCAATATCCAGCGCCGTGTTTACCGCTTCCCGCAAGGATGGGTACATCTGGATAACTTGGTGTTGTCCTAAAAGTAGTTCGGCTTTCTCAGTGTCCTTGGGTACTGCTTGCGCACCCGTTAAAGGAGAAATGAATTGCATCAGTATGGGTAACTCCTTCCGTAGCTTTTGCGCCCCCGCGACGGCTGCAAAATGAGGTGCGTACCCATATAATTTTAAATGCCTCATTATCGCATTGCTTCGTAAATCCAGTTGGGTGGGATATTGACCAACGAATGAGGACTTATTTTTACGGGACTTATACAAGGAAGCGGATAAAAAAGAATGATGATTGGTAATTGTTTTAATGTCCATACAATGATAACCCCTAGTTGGCACTAATATGATTCATATCAAAACCCTCAAGTTTTTAAATTGCCTATAATTGAAACCAAACTTAAAACTTTGACTCTATCCATTGGTTATTAAAGGAAACTGAAGACAACCGTTGGGATATAAAAAGTTTTAAATGCAATTCTCACATGAGAGTAGGAAATGCCTTAAGCCAAGAGGGCGCGGTTTTTTTGAGAAGTGAGGGATCCCTTTTCCGACCAAGCAGAAAATGCGTCTTTTTTTCGACAGCCAAACAGCAGGCCAAACGAATAGCGCGTCAGGAAAAAATTCCGGAAAATGCTTGGCTTTGCGCTTGCCTTATCCCACAAGCCTGCTCTTGCCAAAACGGGTCAATCAGGTTACAAAGGTATTCAGATGATTTATCATTGGCTTGTCCTCCTCTAACTCGGGTGTGCAAGCCATATTGCTTTTTAACCCTAATACGAGAAATTGCGTTTTGAACGGCTTGCTTATTTGCAGCTATCTTTAATAATTGAGGTTTTAAAAAAGACGGGAATTGGCGGATATGGGATTGTTTAAACAAAAGGTGCTTTGGCTGGCTGGGTTGTTTGTGTGCTTTGGCTTCATCTATCTGGCAAGGGAGGCCCTTGTTGTATTGTTTGGCGCATTTATCTTTGCAAGCGCCTTACTCCCGGCTGTTGAGACCCTTGACCGACGATTACCCAGGTGGCTGGCCGTTTTAATCCCTTTTGCGCTTTTCAGCCTGGTTGCTTTTCTCGTGGTGATACCCACTTTTGGGCTGGGCGTGGAGCAATTGAAGCAGTTTGGACAGGATATCCCGGTATACCAGAAGCAACTCCACCAGTGGACAGTGGAATGGGCCTCACTGGGCAGGCGTTACAGCTTCCTGTCAGGGATAATGCCCGAAAGGTTGCTACAACACACTTCTCTGGAAAACCCTATCGTTTTTTCAGGTTTTACCGGCATTACCTTGATACTCTCCAAAGCGGCCATGAATGTTTTGGCGGCTGTCGTCATCAGCTTCTTTCTCTTGCTAGAGCGGGAGAGCTTGCAGACGTATCTCCTGCGCTTCTTTACCGCTGCGCAACGCGAGCGTATCTCCATCATTATTGATAAGATGACGCGAAGCACAGGGGGCTTTGTTAGCGGCCAATTTGCCTATATGGCTGTTGTGGGGGCCTTAACCGGCATTGGATTGTACCTCATCGGTTTCCCTTTTTACCTGTTAGTGGGTATATTAACGGGCTTACTGTCTATCATTCCGGTCTTAGGGCCTAACATCGTCCTTATTCCCGCCATGGTCATCGCCTTGTTTTCCCCAAGCGGGCCGATGGGGATGTTATGGGTGCTGGGTGTTTACGTTGTTGTCCAACTTATTGCCAATAATGCAATAGGGCCGCTCATTATGGGCAGAGCCGTGGGGCTTCCGCCTTTAGCCATTATTGTGGCCCTGCTGATAGGCGGCACCATGTTCGGCCTGGTGGGTGTGATATTGGCTATCCCGGTTGCAACCTGCCTTAATATCATCCTTGAAGAATGGGTCATGGATCCGGAACAGCGACTCAACCGGCTGATTCAGCAAGAAACCCCGGCGCAAGGGATCATTGAGACGCCTTAAAATCCTTGGCCTACAGTTACAATTTCGCATCAGTCAACGATTGACGATAGGAATCGCTAACGGCAGATAAACTAAGCGGTTACGACGGTGTTTGCCAATTGCTGCTCAATCCGCCTGCATTGGGCCTCAAACTCAGCTTCAGGCAACACCGGGGTCAATTGCCCCGTGGGCAACGTGGATTCGATATCAATCCACGAGACACAGCCGCCATACTCCGGCTTATCCGCAATCAGATGAGGAGAGGCCATTTTATAAACCCGAAGAAACAGAATATAGGCGGGTTTTTCCGGCTTCCAGCCCCAGGTCTTCTCCACATACTCCGGCGTCCAGATAAAGGCATCGGTCAGCTCCCGAAGGCGCTCGACATTCTTCGCCAGCAACACTTTTTCTACCGTGGCAAACAACCCCAGCGGAATCTGTTTGCCGGCAGGCCGGGCCGCTTCGGTTTCTGCCACCCAGGGTTGGTATTGCGGCTGCAACTGATCTTCCGAATGGTGGTAGTACGTGGGAAACAGGAAGAACTGGGGAGACTCCACCTCAAATTCGTCATGCTGCTCGATAATGCCGCCTTTACGAAAGAGGATAATCTGCTGGCCGGATTCCAGCGCCTTGAGAACGGTCGCCCATTCTTTCAACGCCTTGTTGGTTTCCTGGACGGGATGTTGCATCGTCGATCAGGCTCCTATTTCTGGGTCTTCCGGGGACGACCACGGCGGGGCTTGGGCTCATCCTCACCCGCTTCGCCGCCTTCATCCTCTGCCGATGCGGAAACAGCCGCGCGAGGGGCCTTGGTTAAACGGCGGCGGCCACGCTTGGCAGCGGGCTTTTCAGGCGCCGCTTCCGTCTCTTCGGATTCCTCATCGCTATCTGCTTCGACTTCCGGCGCGTGCGTTACGGGAACGGCATACTCTTCCGCTTCCGGGGCAAACCGGGCTTCATCCTGCATACTGGGCCGCTCACGAACGGCAACCTGGCGGCTGGGAGCCGGCGCTTCGGCATAACCCAATTCAAGCTGCTCCGGCATGGCCCCTTCCATCGGGGTATCCGGGCCGACATTGGCATAGGCCGGGTCAGGCAATACCTGTTCCGGTGCGGCTTCATAGGCTTCCATTTCGCCCTGGCCGTCACCCTCAGGCCCTTCATCATACTCGCCTTCCATGTCCTGGGGCAGGAAAGCCGCGCCTTCAATGGCGTCCACCAGCGTAAAAATGTCGTTGGCCTTCGGGTTAATCCGAACCATGATGCTGTTGACGCCCAGCGGCAGATGACCAACCTTGACGATACTGGCAAAACGGATGCCCAGCTTCTTGGTAATGCGATACTGGTACATTTCCGTCAGGGACATGGTTTCCGTCACGACCTTTTCAGCCTTCTCGGTGGCATCCTTGGCCTGCTGCAAAAAGCCTTCGCGCATGGGCTGCTCGTTTTGCGCACGCGGGTCGATAAACTTCTTGAGGGTTTGGGCCCCAACCTTGGGCAACGGCTTTTGTTGCTGCTGCTGTTGCTGTCCGCGCTGCTGGCGAATGGGCAGCTTGGTGCGGCCAATGACGCCACGGCCCGCATCGGTGGGCGGCGCCCAGTTAAAGTCTTCCAGCGTCTGCCCGTTGCCGGAGCAGGCGATACACTTCTTGGTAAAGATTTCGCTGAGGCTTTGCCCCTGGCGATGGCGGGTCATTTCCACCAGGCCCAGATCCGACAACTGGCCGATCTGCGGCTTTGCCTTGTCATTGGACAGCTCCATCTCGAAGCTCTCCAGGATGGACAGTTGATCGGCGCGGCTTTCCATATCGATAAAGTCCACGATGATCATCCCGCCGATATTGCGCAGGCGCAACTGGCGGGCAATTTCCTTGGCCGCTTCCAGGTTGGTCAGCCGGATGGTTTCCGCTTGGGATTGCAGGCTGGTAAACTTACCGCTGTTCACGTCAATCACGCAAAGCGCTTCGGTAGGCTGGATGTAGAGATAACCACCACTGGGCAGCGGAACCTTGGTCTGGAGCGCCTGCTTGATTTCTTTGTCGATGCCGGCGCCAATCATAATGCTGTTTTGGCCGTTATAAAGCGTCACCTTCACGGGATGCTCGATGCCCCAGTTCTGAAGCAATTGGTTGGCGCGGTGTTGCCCAAACTGGGTATCCACCACAATTTCTTTCACGTCTTCCGTCACCATCTCGCGGATGACGCGGTAAAGCAGATCCTGATCCCGATACAGCAACGTTGGGGGCTTGGCGGTATCGGCCATGGCCACGATGTTTTGCCAACGCTCGATCAGGGTTTCGAAATCTTCCTGGATTTCCGGCTCGGATTGGTTTTCCGCTTCCGTCCGGATAATGACGCCCACACCAGGCGGTTTAATCAGGCTCACAATGGATTTAAGACGGGAGCGCTCCTTCAACTCCGCAATTTTGCGGCTGATGGAAATCCCGCGCGATTCCGGCATTAAAACTAAAAAGCGCCCCGGTAACGCCAGGTTGGTGGTTACGCGAGGGCCCTTGTGGCCGGTCGGCTCTTTCATCACTTGTACGACTAAATTTTGCTTGGGCTGCAACCGGGACTTCAAGTCCCCTTTGCCCTGGACATCGCTGGAGTGCAGAAAGCCCATCCGCTCGGTCCCAACGTTGACGAATGCCGCATCGATACTGGGTAAAATATTTTCCACCTGGGCCAGGTACACGTCGCCTAGCAGAACATCGCCTCTGTGGATAATAAACTCAACTGCGCTATCGTCTTCAAACAAAACCGCAATGTTATCCCGCTCGGAGATAACGATTTTTTGCTTACCCATGGAGTAAAAAATCCTTATTATTGATAAACCTTAACACGTGTGTTTTGCAAATCATTTAAACCAACTTTCAAACGCCTAACTTCCCAATCAGCGTCGGGATCAAGCAAATTTAAAAACCATACCGGCTTTACCTGTTGTGCCTGCCGATCGATGTTGATTGTAAACCTGATTTCGTTATTCGAATCGAAGTCAATATTGTCGATGAAAGGTCGAATATCAAACTTCTGGCGGCCGTTCTTCTTTTCGATGTCAACAATCCATTCCGGTTGGTCGAAAAGATCACAAACCCTTTCAGATAAAGTATACTCTTTTTCCGAAAAACTACAAGTCCGCCGACCGGAGTATATAACATATCGTAATGACTTGTCCAAACTTGAGGTTTGTAACGAAACCCACTGCATTCCCGTAACCTTGGATTCTTCGGGCAGATGCTCGTTTAGCCTTGCATCCAGGTCATCCACGAAGGACACCATTTCCAGGTCGATATACTCCTCCAGCCCTTCGACAAATAAAGGTAACGCCGGCCCGAAAGACAGCTTGGGCGTGGGATTAAACCCCTGCGTGTAGGCAATGGGCAACTTCGCGCGAAAGATGGCCCGGTGCAGCATACGCAACCAGTCCAGGTGCGAAATAAAACGCAGGTCGCCGCGTTTTTGCAGCTTCAGCCGAACCTTGCGCGTGGGCAGCGGAAACACCTGCGCCTTGGTGCGCTTCTCAACCTGGGCTTTTTCCATCACCGCCAGCTCGGAAGGTTTCATAAACACGGGCGCCACATTGTAGTCCGCGCAAACGCCGCAGGTATTGCAGCCGATAAAGCACGGCTCGCTCGTGGCCTCTTCCAGCGACTTGCGGAACTCCTCCTGCAACCAGCCGCGATCCAGCCCCATATCGATCACGTCCCAGGGCAAGGGCTCATCCAGATGGGTGTAGGTTTTGGCCGTAAAATGATCCGGCTCGATGCCCATCTCCTGGAGCGCCTCGAACCACTCCGGGAACTTCAGGTTTTCGTCCCAGGCATCCAGGTAACCGCCACGCCGGTAAGCCTTCTCGATGACGTCGGCCATGCGCGCGTCCCCTTTGGAAATCACCGCCTCCAGCTTGCTGATCTCCGGGTCGGTAAAGTTGAGCTTGACGCCCTTGAGCGGCTTGAACACTTCCTTTAAATACTGAATCTTGCGGCGCAGCTCGGCCAGACTGTCCTGTGCAACCCACTGGAACGGCGTATGCGGCTTGGGCACAAAGTTGGACAGCGTGACATTCACGTCCAGCTTGCTTTTCTTGGAAACCTTCTCGTCCCGTTGAATCAGGGCGCAGGCCGCCTGCATCTTCTGCACCAGCGTGGCAATGCCCTGCAAGTCCTCATCGGTTTCCGTGGGCAGGCCGATAATAAAGTAGAGTTTCACCTTGTTCCAGCCTGCCCGGTAAGCCGACGTCACCGCCGTCATGATCTCCTTCTCGGACAGGTTTTTGTTGAGGACGGCACGCAGGCGTTCCGTCCCGGCTTCCGGCGCAAAGGTCAGCGTGCTTTTGCGAACCTGCTGGACAGCCTCGGCCACTTCCAGGTCAAACCGATCCGCGCGCTGGCTGGGCAGAGACAGCGACACGCCCTTGTCGTTCAACGTGTCGGCCACCTCGTGAATGAGCGGCTTTAACTGGGAATAATCCGCAATGGACAGAGACAGGAGCGAACACTCCTCGTAGCCGGTCTTCTCAATCTCCTTCAACGCCTGATCCCGGATGCGATCAATCTTCTGCTCTCGCACGGGCAGGTTAATAAAGCAAGGTTGGCAGAAGCGGCACATGCGGTCGCAGCCGCGGCGCGCCTCAATGGTCACGCGATCATGCACGGTTTGAATGTACGGAATCAACGGGGCCAATTCGATATCCCGCTGGGAAATATCCACAATACGCTTGCGGGCGGCCTTGCTAATGCCGGGGACAAACACCCCCTCCAACTGCGAAAGCTCGTAACGCGTATCCCACTTGTCCCAGCCTTCGGTCTTTGCCCTGTCCAGCAGGTCCAGGATCTCAATCAGCACGTCCTCGCCATCGCCAATGATAAAGGCATCGAAGAACGGGGACAACGGCATGGGGTTGCCGCACCCCGGCCCCCCGGAAATCAGGATCGGCGTGGTCCAGTCCGGCCTGTCCGCTGTGCGGAAGGGAATCTGCGCAGACTCCAGCACACCCAAAATGGTGGTGTAATTCAGCTCGTATTGCAGGCTAAACGCCAGCATATCAAAATCCTTCAGCGGCACCAGGGATTCCAGCCCATACAGCGGGATGTTTTCCTCGGCCAGGGTTTCCCGCATATCCTTGGCGGGCGCATAAGCCCGGTCGCACAGGTAATCCGGGTGATTGTTCACCAGGCTGTAAAGCAGCTTGTGCCCGTAGTTGGAAACCCCAATCTCGTAGATATCCGGGAAGATCATGGCCATCGTCACCTTGGCCTGTCCTATCGGCTTGCGATACGCACCGTACTCCATGCCAAGATAACGTGCGGGTTTGTTCACACGGGTTAAAATCTGTTGTTCCAAATACTGTCTGTCGATTGGCTGGGTTTTCATCGTTTCAACAAGCGCATTATTGCAGCTTGCCATTTTTGTTGAGACCTTTGAATTATAACAGACGCCCTTCCTGAAACAAAACTTTGTAACAAATCAGGCAATTTCACAATCAACTCGGCATTTATTCGCATACCCTTAAAAATCTCGAACAATGGGTGATATACATGAACGCCTTGTCCCACACACTTCCAATAACCCCTCATTATCTGCGCCGAACCGTTACTCAGTCTCATCCGCAAACACTTCCGGCTCGTCCCGCATTTTGCAGTACTCAGCGGAGCCTTCTCGGGCAGGTTCTCTTCCGTAATGCTGTGTCTTTGATTTTGGCTCTTGCGCTTAGCAAGAGTGCCTTTTATGCCGGACATATTTTTCATGCGCCTATGACAGCATTTCGGGATCAACATCTCCTAAGGAAAGGGCAGCCGAAACAACAGAGTGCCGGCCCCTTGATTGAAAGCAATGTCCCCGTTGAGCAGCGCATCAACCAGGTTCGCCGCTTACTGAAAACCAATGGGCTTAGCCCGGGGATATTTCTTTTTCACCCCCACGCCGACCTGATGAAAGGCGTCAACCGTATTCCCTTGCTGCCAGAACTATACAGCCTGAAAGACTATCAATGGGGACTTATTCAGATGGCCAAAGACCGTAAGACGGTTGTTATCAGCCTACACAACCAGGTATTTGCCATTAAGGAAGATAATACGATATGGCGGGCGGAAGGCGACATTTCCAACCTGAGGCTGTTGGCCCTGGCAACGGCCGTCGAGCAAGGGCAAATATGGGACACGATTGCTAGGAGCGACCATTTATTGACAGGCGCCTGGGAATAGTGAGATGGTTGACGATTGAAGCCAGGAAAATACCTTGCAGGCACTAGCAAAACAAGGTTGTGCAACATAAAGTCGCCGCGGCGCAAATCAGCCGGTTTAGGCGGCAAGTAGCTTCCCGAATGGCGGAGAACAGTGTGATTTTACAGAGCCAGGAAAAATGCAGATAACGGACGCAATTCTGTTTTACCTTCTGTTTTTGAATACCTGTATCGTTACAACAAATGCATAAAGGCCCCTGGAATATATGATTAACGCCATCGCCTCCCGCTTACATGTCCAGCCCGGTATTCAACGCAGCGTCTCGCCGGCCAGGCATTTTCAGCTCCAAAGTAATGTATCCTCTTCTTCCCAGGCCCGTTTCAGTGGAGGCTTACCCAGAGCCTTATTAGCATTGGCTGTGGCTGCCGTAGTTGCAGCCGATCGCGGCAGAAGAAATATTTTAGGGTTACCCGAGCAGACTCGCGTGGCTGTGGAAGCGCCGGTTGCCACAGGTGGCGGAAGACCCCGCAATATCGATGAAGCGAGATTAATAACCATTTCTACTTTAAGGGACGCCTTTGGCCAACGTGCCAGGGTTGATTTGAAGAATCATAATTACCAAACCCTGGGCACCGCAATCAAATGGGTGAATGGCGATATTGCCGTAAAAATTAATAATGAACCTGAAGTGTATGTTTTAAACGCCCAAACCGATAGGGTTCAGGTCGGAGAACTGCAATAGGATAGAACCTCACCCTTTGAAGAAGATGTTACCGGACTGCAGGACGCATCCGATGATCAAATTGACCGCTTATTCCGGTTCCTGGAGAAGGAAGCGCGGAATTACCAAGAGCATTGGGAAATTTTCAACTTGGCTACACCGCCTGAACCGTGGGGCATAGGGTATGAGCGACATTACCACCCCGGCCCGCCTAATCCTACTCCAACGTCTGCTTTTCTTGATAAAAAGGATTAAGCTCCAGCATGTTTCTCCAAAATAAAAAGCCGATACCTGAGAAGTACCGGCGTATGGGGAAGGATTGCTGTAGATGATACTGTAGGAAGGTGTGTGTGTTGAAGGAATCTTCGGGATATTTTTCAGATATCTCTTATGCTTAAATAAAAAATTAATAGATATAAAAATTGCCTTAAATGGATATACTTTTAACACTTTTTAACATTTTTTCTGAATGCCTCCTCTCGCAAAAGAGATCGCCACATCTGCGAGCTTTTTCGACTTGGATTAACAAGCCCTTAGCTTCAACCTAGCAAGATGGCCCCTCACCCCAGTCCTCTCCCA
>CALAJO010000147.1 GCA_937922745.1 uncultured cyanobacterium | reverse complement strand
GGCCAATTAACCGAAGGATGGGGGTTTGTCTTTTCTCTGACATGCGGCGGGCCTATTTGGTGGATAGCGCTTGCTCAAGCGCCTTTTCCAGCGTCTGGATCTTGGATTCCAGCACCCGAATCTGATCGGAGGAGGACTCTGCCTTGACTTCGGCCTTTTCCTTGCGAAGCTCGTAATGCTTGGCTTCCGCCTGGAGCCGCGCAACCCTGGGCCAAACCAGCGAAAAACAGATAATGAGGCCGGACACGAGGGCGATAAGGTAGGTTAGTCCCAACGATACCTGCTCCCAGCCCCGGTTAAAGAGCTGAATATCCACCGCCTGATCCATATTCTGGGCGATCAAGGCAATGGCAATCACGGCAAAAAGCAAGGTGGCCAAATGCATCAGGTATTTAATCAATGCGTTCATCCGGTACTCCTCCCCCGGCGCTGCGTTAGGCGATAGCAAAGGCCGCTAAAGCAGGGCTTACGGGGATTGTTTCAGTAACACGTCCGATGGCCCCATTCTAACCAAAGCAGGTCAATGTTGCCACTGTGTCAAAAATTCGCGGGCCTCATGGAATTTGTCATCCGGGGGAATCTCAAACGCCAGCGGGGCCTGCGTCACCGGATGCGTAAACGCCAGTTGGAAGGCCTGAAGGATCTGCCCTTTTGCGTTAAATTTGATTAACTTTTCCAGGCCGGTGCCATACAACGGATCGGCAAACAAAGGGTGCCCGATGGACGCCAGGTGAACCCGAATCTGGTGCGTGCGACCGGTTTCCAGCGACAACTTAACAATAGAGAACCGTGTGCCGATGGTTTCCAGAACTTCCCAGTGTGTTACCGCATGCCGCCCGGTTGGGACGATATCCATCTTGTCCCGGTTTTTGGGATTACGGCCGATGGGCGCGTCCACCGTGCCCGTGGGTTGATTAAAGAGCCCTTGCGCAATGGCGCGATAGCAACGCTTGGCTGTTCGGGCCTGAAGCTGTTGCTGTAAACCACGATGCGCCGCGTCAGTCTTGGCAATCATCAACAGGCCCGATGTTTCCCGATCCAGGCGATGCACAATGCCGGGGCGTTCCACGCCGTTTATCCCGGAGAGCTGGCCCTGACAATGAAACAGCAGGGCATTCACCAGTGTCCCCGTTTGCTCGCGGCCACTGGGATGGGTTAGCATCCCGGAAGGCTTGTTGATTACCATCAGGTCGGCATCCTCAAACAGGATTTCCAGGGGAATCGCTTCGGCAGCCAGCTCCAATGGCTTTGCTTCCGGTACGGCCAGGCAAATTTCCTCTCCCAGCGTCAAGGCATACGCCGGCTTGGTGACGGCTTTTTGGTTAATCGCCACCTGGGATTGCCGAATCAGGGTTTTCAGGTATTCACGGGAATATTGCGGCAGGTTATCGGCCAAAAAACGATCCAGCCGTTCGTCTTCGCCTTCCTCAGGAACGAGCAGCGTAATGATAGTGTCGGACATAGTGGATAATCAGCAGGGCCACGCCGGTAAAAATAAAGCTGTCGGCCAGGTTGAACACGGGATAATGGATGATCGCCAAATCCAAAAAGTCCGTCACGGCGCCCATGCTAAACCGATCGGCCAGGTTGCCCAGCGCGCCGCCAATCACCAGGCTGAAACCCAGCATTTCCAACCGGCTGAGAACCCGATGGGACAGCATATAGAGCAGCAATAGCAGGAGAAAGAGCGAAGCAACCAGCGTCAGAATTTCCGGGTACTGGTGGAAGAGGCTGAACGCCACGCCGGTATTCTGGACATGGGTAAAGTGAAAGACCCCCGGTATGACGGGGACGCTTTGCCCCAGCGCCAGCCAGTTTTTGATGGCCAGTTTGCTCATGCTATCCAGCAGGTAAAAACCCAGTGCAGCTATTATGATGAGCCCATGTGATTTCGTAAAAGCCAGACCCATCATACGCATAGACCTATTCCGCGGGCTGGGCTTCCGGTTGTTGTTGCGGGCCGTCATCAGGAACCAGCTCAAGGTCGAAGTTCCCGGAATCCTCGGTATTGGAATTCACCAGCGAAGAAAGGTCGATCTTGCCATCAGCGGAGGTTTTGACGGTGCCCTGCTTCTTCATCTCGGATATCACATCTTCCGCGGAAATGGGAACAACGTTAACACGCCGGACAATGGTGGCAATGCCGTTCAAGGCCAGGGAAGGACGCTCGGTGGTTTTCTGCTCCAGTGTTGTCAAGCCCAGCGTGGCCGTCACGATTTCGTTATGGTTGTTGGTGTTGGCCTTTAACACCCGCTGAAGCTCCTGCGTGTCGGGCGTCAAGGTGCGAAACTTGTCGTCAACCTTTTCATGCGGATAGGTCAGCGGCTGGTTATCAATCGTGGCAATGGAAAACGTCCCATCCGGTATGGTGGCCTGGATGGTTGCCGAGTACGTGTCGCCGGCTTTCACCTGCTCCGGGGCAGACAGGGTGATGCTCACCGCATCGCCGATACCATAACGGATAATGGCTTGCTCCCAGATGGTGTTATCGCTGGTAATTTCCCAGGTGTCACCAATCCTGCGGAAATGCAGCATGCTGCGGGACTCGCTGGCCAGTTTTCCGGGCACATCCAGGATATCCTTATCCGGCGGCGCGGTGGCGCGGGAGCTGTCCATCGTTTCCAACGTGGCCCAATCCCCATGCACACGGATTTCGACCGGTTTGGACTCGTAGCATATATCCGGATAGGATTTCCAGGTATCCAGAATCAGGCTTTTGACCTGATCCAGCGTCAGGTTGTCGCCGCTGATGAACTGGGGGTTGTAATGCTTCAAAATATCTTCGATGGAATGGCGGTTGGAAGCCTGAACCAGATCGGTAAACGTGGCCAGTAGCGCTTGTACAGCCGGGGAGTTTTGTTCTGCGCCCACAACACGCACCTGATCGGCGGTAAAGGGGCTTACGGGCTTGCACATTGCAGCAGGAGCCGCCTGGGCTTGCTCGGAGAAAGCGGCAAAAGAACTAACAGCAAGCGTCAGCGCCAGCACAAACGAGGAAACTTTTACGATTTTCATTCAGAATCTTCCTAAAACCATTAAGCGTTAGGTTTATTGTACCCCTAGCGAAGAAAGTTTACTAGGGAGGTTTCCATAATCTTGGACATCATGCCCAGGGAGGCCTGGTAAATGGTTTGCTGGAAGTTGAGTTCGCTGATGACCTTGGGCATATCCACCTCCTGGATTTTGGCAATTTCCCTGGCCTGCACGATATGCGCATCATCCAGGCGGCCCTTGGTCAGTTCCAGGTGGTTCATCCGGTTCCCCAGCTCGGACTGGATATTCAGCACATTGGTCTGGCTGGCTACAATGGCGTCAATCCCAGCGCGGATTCCGTCAAAATCCCCGTTTTGCATGTCATACTTCAGCTTGGTCAGGTCGTATAGCAGGCCGGAGCCGGCAACCGTCGGAGGCGAGCCCGGTGTCACGCTCACTTCGCCCAGCAGTTGATCGCCTGGAAAATTCAGCGGGACAAAGATATTTTTCTCCACCTGCACCTGCCGCTGAAAATCGCCCATGGACGGGGAGCCATCATAGGTCACATCGGAACCGGCAATGGAGAACGCAGGCTGATCGGTTTGAAAGCCGGAAAAGATATACCGCCCGCCGTAGGTTGTGTTCCCCAGTTGCACCAACTGTTGCAGCAGGCTATCCACTTCCTTTTCATACGCCTGCAGGGTTGAAGGGGAATTAGTGCCGTTGGATCCCAGGGTTGCCAGTTCTCGCGCCCGATGGGCCACATTAACGATTCCCTTGACTGCCGTCTCGGCCGCCGACATCTCCGAAAGCCCCTCGGAAATGTTCTTGTCAAAGCGGCTGTCGCGCTGGGCATCCAGGTTAATCCGAAGGAGTTGGGCCATGCCGATGGCATTATCCGAAGGGAAGCTGATATTCCGGCCGGAAGCAATCTTTTCCTGAAGGGAACTGGTGGTCAGCAGGTTTTTCTGGAGGTTGAATAGCCCGCGATCAATCATATAGCCGGATGAAATTCGCGAAATGCCCATCAGTTAATCTCCCTTACTTCCTTCTTCTCTCTCGTTCCTTGCTTGGGTTTAGAATATGCGGTTGATGATGGTGTCCATTACCTTGTCAATGGTACTCATCATTTTTGCGGAGGCTTCAAAGCTCCTCTGAAAGCGGAGCATGTCAATCATTTCCTCTTCCATGTTGACGCCTTGGAAAGACTCCCGGCGCTGCTCGAGCTGAGCAATCACGTTTCCCAACACTTCCGAGCTGTCCTTGGCGGACTTGGAGCTGACACCCAGCTTGGATAACTCATCGTTAAAAAACTGGTGCATGGTGGAGCTGCCCAGCGCCCCAATCTGCACATCCGCCAGCCTTGCCATTGCCATGGCGTTACGGCCATCGCCTACGCCAGCAAAGGCGCCACTGCCATCGGCGGCGGCAATCAGTTTCGGGTCGGCCAGAATGTCCGGGTTAACGC
Source organism: uncultured cyanobacterium (assembly GCA_937922745.1). GTDB lineage: Bacteria > Cyanobacteriota > Vampirovibrionia > Vampirovibrionales > JAGQHJ01 > CALAJO01. The sequence goes on along the minus strand of CALAJO010000147.1, from coordinate 24,814 downwards.
TATAGCGAAAGATTTCCAGGCCCGTGCCGCCGGCCAGCGTAAAGATTTCATCGTTGGGAGGTGTTGTGGACGGGCTGTTGCCGTAATAATCGTAGCCCCCGCCTTGCAAGGCGTTAACCTGGTTGGCCAGTTCGGTAAACAGGGTGTTTAACTGCCCCACAAAGCTCCGAATCGTGACGGCGCCAGGGGCGTTGCCTCCCACGGCCAGCATGCCGCCCAGGGTGCCGCCCGTAATATTGGCATTGACGCTGACACCGGGATTGGAGGACAACTCAATCAAAGCCGGATCATCATCGGCCGTAACGGTGGTGTTGGGAACAATATTCAGGGTATTCAGCACATCCTTGCCGCGAACAAGGATATTGTTCCCCAGGCGAACCGTCACCTGTTCGCTGCCGGTGTACTCCACGTTGATATTGATTTTCTTGGAGAGGCTGTCCAGCAACAGATCCCGCTGATCCAGCAGGTCGTTGGGCTGGCCGCCTGCGCCCACAACGGTAATAATCTGGCTGTTGACGTTGGCGAGTTGCTTTAGCTCGGTGTTGATTTCCGCCGTGGTAATGGCCGCCAGGCTGGACGTGACCGTGGAGGGAATAGAAGCGTCACCGACGACGCCGGTGCGGATTTCCATCAACTGGCTGGCTTCTTGGCGAAAAATATCCAGCATGTTTTTGGCGGACTGGATAAATGTGGTGCGGGCCGTCTGGTCATCCGCGCGGATGCTGAGGGCTTGGGCCGCCGCGAAAAAGTCCGTCATTGCGGAGCTGGCGCCATAACCGATCGGCTCGGCGACAATCCCTTCCATCTGCTGCATGTAATCCTTAATGATGTCCTGCATCCCTTTGGCGCTGTTTTGCGTCCGAATCTGCCCGTCGAGGAAGAGATCGTGCGTGCGGCTGATGCCCAGTATCTTGACGCCCTGCCCCAACTGGCCGGACTCCAGGTAGTTGGATCGGGTGGCGGGCGGGAAGGGGCTGTTAATCGCCAAATCCACACGCTGGCGGCTGTAGCCTTGCGTGTTAACGTTGGCAATGTTGTGGTTAATGGTGTTGAGCGCTGCCTGGTTGGCGGCAATAGACCGATGGGCGGTAAAATAGCCGTAGAAGGAGGGTATATTCAGCCCCATAATCGTGTCTCTCTCTTACTTCTCTTCTCTCTCTCGCGCGGATATTCGGCCCGGCGATCCGCAGCCGGAAAAACGTTAGGCCTCGCGGCTAATGGTGGTGGATACGCCGTAACCGGCTTCCGCGTTTTCGGCGGCAGCAGGCCTGCTGGTGTTCGGGTCGGCATAGGAAACCCCACTGGGGGACAACACCGAGGCAATGTAGCCGACGGATTGCTCGATAATCTTGATGGACAGGGACAAAAGGGTTTGGTTTGCCATGCTGAGTTCCTGCACTTTCTTAATGAGCCCTAACAACTCGATTCGCTGCGTTTCCAGTTGGGTTGCCGCTTCCGGCCACGCCAGGGAGGCGATAAATTCCTTTAAGGTCTGGCCTTCGCGTCCTAAGCGCCTGAGGGCCTCCACCCGATCCGCCTCCAGTTGTTTGGAGCGGTGAAGGAGCTTTTCCATTTCGGTATCGATGCGGGTTAGCGCATCCAGGTCGCCCTTTACGACAATCTGCCTTTTCTGGTCCAGGTAGCCTTCAAACGCCTGGTAAACTTCAATTTCCTGCCCCAGCAGGGCCTGGATTGCTTCGATATCGGTGGCGGTGGGTGTTATCATCTCTCTTCTCTCCACGGTGGTTTCAAATCTTACACGCGGTAATCGGCCAGCAGGCTTTGCCCGGAGTGATAGGCCCGCAGCACATCCTCGGACGTAACGCCGATATAGCCTGCGGTTTCCGCAATTTCCCGCACCTCGTTGATCATGGGTTGCAGTTGCACATACGGTTGCACGTTCAGGCGCTGCGGCGCAGGGGCTTCCGTCTTCCTGGCCGGGGCCGGCGGCTCGGCAAAGGGCTTCTGCTCCGGAAAGTAATAATCTTCCTGCGCCGGGGCTTGGGATGATTCGACGGAGGACAGCTCCTGCTCCAGCGCCTGGCGAAACACGGAAGAGCGCCCTGCGGCCTGGAAACTGCGGTTGGCCTGTACCCCTTGCAAGGATTGGAATGTATTGCCGACCCGATCGATCATCATTTCACTCCTTTCGCGTTATTGGCGTCAGAAGCATCCGTGCTTTCCTTGGGTAATTGCTGTTCCATCTGGCGATAAATGGCCTCGGCGATGCCAAACCCGCTGCCGCCGGGCCGGGACGCAATATTCTCTGCGATGCGCTCGTACATCATCCCGCGGAAGGTTTCCTCGGCAGAGCCGCCGCCCATAAAGTCTGAGCGGTCAATGGTCTTGTCCATCTGGTCGAGCAGCTGCTTGACGAAAACCCCTTCGAACTGGCGGGCGGTTTTCATCAGGTCTTCCCGGTTTTCGCGGTTCTTCAGCTTATGCTCCAGCGAAAAGGTGCTGGCTTGCTGAAGGGCAAACCGGGTTTGCAGGGAATTATCCATCGGGCCGAGTGTACTCATCATCGTGTTCCTTAAATAATTTCCAGGTTGGCTTGCAGGCTGCCGGCGGCCTTTAACGCCTGCAAAATGGAAATCAGATCGCTGGGCGTCACGCCGAGCGTGTTTAACGCCCCAACCAGATCCTGCAACGTGGAGTTGGCGGCCAACTGGATGAGGGAGCCGGATTGCTTTTCAATGTCAATCTGCGCGTTGCTGACGCCGAGGGTTGTGCCGGTATTGGAAAGGGCGTTGGGCTGGGAAACCTCGTTGGTGGCCTGGATGCTGACGGTAATGCCGCCGTGAGCCACCGCAACCGGATGCAGCCTAACCGCGCTGCCGATAATGACGGTTCCCGTGCGCTCGTTGATGACGATGCGAGCGCCATCCATGGCGGTTTCAACCGTCAGGTTCTCGATTGCCGAGAGGATGGGGATTTTGTTTCCGGAGGACGGCAGCTCCACGCGAATGGTGCCGCCATCGGTCGCCATGGCCGGTGCGATTTTCTTGCTGATGGTGTCGGCCACGCGGCTGGCCAGGGTAAAGTCGGACTGGTTGAGGACGAGATCAAAGCCGTAATCGTCGCCAATGCTGGTTTGGATATCCCGCTCGATGATGGCGCCGTTAGGCACGCGGCCGGAGGTGGTGATGGCCGTCCGCTTGGAGGAGCCGGAGGCTTCTACGGAGGTTCCGCCGGTGGAAATGGGGCCTTGGGCCAGGGCAACCACTTCGCCGTTGGGCGCAAGCAATTGGGTGGAAACCAGCACGCCTCCTTCCAGGCTCTTGGCGTCGGCCATGGAAGACACAACCACATCGATCTTATCGCCGGCCTTGGCAAAGGGCGGTACATTGGCCGTCACAATTACGGCGGCGGAGTTGTTGTTCTTGATGTCGTTGGCGTTTTGCACCACTGAACCGAAGTTAAGAAGCATGTTGCGCTGGCTGATCTGGGTTGAACGGCTCTTATCGCCGGTTTTGTTGAGACCGACAACGATACCGTAGCCAACCAACTGGTTATCCCGAACGCCCTTGATATGGGCAATGTCCTTAATCCGCACCGTGACGGCCTGGCTAGGCTGGATGGGCATTAAGCCAAAGCCCAGCAGCGCCACAAGGCCGATTGCGATTTTCGATTTCAGTGTGTTCATTAGCATCCTCTCTAAAATCTCCCTAAATAAACCCTTGTTCGCTGTTAGTTGAAGAACTGCATATACTTGCCCCACACCCCGTCGCCCTGCTGACGGGACATTGGCCCGCGGCCCACAACGTTAAGCTGCATATTGGCAACCTGCTGCGAGGAGATGGTGTTGCGCGCGTCCAGGTAGTACGGGTTCACAATGCCGGTCACGTAAAGCTCCTGGCGTTCGTTATTCGCCAGCAAGGTCTTGCGGCCCTGGATGACCAGGTTGCCGTTGGGCAGCACCTGAACCACCTGGCAAGTGATGTTGTCGCGGTAGCTGTAGATTTTTTGGGACTGCCCGCGAATGCCGATCTCCTGGGTGTTGTTCAGGCCATCCGGGCTGGGAAGCGGCCTGCCGTTAGACTCCTGCGACCCGGTCGTCGTGGTGTTCCGGTCGCGGAGGAAAACCCGTTTGAAGAAGTTGTTGAGAATATCCGTGCCGTTCTCGTTAATCGTCTGCTCCTTGGAGAGCGTGGTGTTTTGCTGGGTGTTCACCTGGGTCACCTCGTTGATGGAGATGGTCACGATATCGCCCACGCTGTTGGGACGCGGCACGGCAAACAGGGAGTGCGGCGTAAACGGCTGGGAAACCTGGTGGGACACGCCCGCCCGAAAGAGGGATTCGGCCTGCGCCAACCCAACCGTTAAACAAATGCACAAACCGGCCAGGGCAGCCTTGCCTCCCGGACGGGTAATTGCTTTGCAAATGGGGTGTGTCATCGGTTTTCTCTCTCTCTCTTACTGATACAACTTCGATTGGCCGTCTCGCCCCTGTTGGGTTTTATCTACATCTTCACCAGCACACTGTTTCGGTTAATCACTTCGCCCACATGAACGCGGGTTTTGTGGTTGGGCATTTCCCGGCTTACCCGGATGCGCTTGCCGATTGCGCCATCTTCCAGGGCCTTGCCGTAAACCTTAAGGTTTACCCCGTTGCCGACGGAGATGATCAGCTGCACGTCGTCATTCCGGTAAACGGCGGGTGTCAGGTGCAGCTTGCGCACATCCATAATCTGGCCGGGGGCAATATTCACACGGCTGGTATACGCCGTAATCCTTTCCTTGGCGCCCAGGCTAAACGGGGCTTCAAAGTCCATCCGCTTGCGCTGCACCGTCACATCCTTGCTGGTAATGGGATCCCTTGCCCGGATGAGCTTGGTGCTGACCCAAACCGGTTTTTCCACCGCCAGCCTTACCGGAATGCCAATCTGGCGGGATTCCTCTTCCGTACTCAGCGTGACTTGGACGATGGTGCGGGTGGTAAACGCCTCCGTGCGGTTATCCTCCATGGAGATCGAGACGTCCTCGCCCCGCAGGGTCAAATGGCCGGGCATTTTGATAATCTCCACGTACAGCTCCGCTTCCGGGTCGTTCAGCGGGGTGGTTTCCTCCAGGTATGCCTTGATTTTGTTTTCCAGCACCGCAGGGTTCACCGTCACATCCGCCAGGGCCGCAGGCAAAAGCTGGCTCGCGAGCGCGAGGCTACCGGCCAGGATGAGGGTTGCGAAACGGGAAATCTGCATCGGCGTCAGTCCTATGTCAGGTTGGTCATACGTTGTAACACTTCATCGGAAGCCTTGATGACGTTGGAGTTGGCTTCAAACGCGCGCTGGGCGGAAATCAGGTTGATCAGTTCCTCCACAATCTGCACGTTGGAGGTTTCCAGCGAGCCTTGGCTGATGATGGTATTGGCAAAGTCACCTTGGCCCGCCACGCCTTCAACCGGGTCGCCCGTGGCCGGGGAAGGCTGGTACAGGTTGTGTCCCATGCTCAGCAAGCCCGCCGGGTTGGCGAACTTGACCAGGGTAAGCTGGCCCACTTCGCTGAATACGGCTTGACCGGCCGTTTTAATGGCAATGGTGCCGTTCTTGGAGATGCTGATCTCCGTCGCATCGTTGGGGATGGTAATAGACGGCTGGATGATAAACCCTTCCGAAGTGACAAGCTGGCCGTTGGCATCGCGCTTGAAGCTGCCGTCGCGCGTGTAGGCGAATTCCCCGTTATCCAACTGCACTTTGAAGAAGCCGTCGCCATCGATCGACATATCCAGCGGGTTGCCGGTTTCGTGGATGGAGCCGGGGGTAAAGATTTTTTGGGTGGCGGCGGTGCGAACCCCCAACCCCACCTGGATGCCGTTGGGAAGGGTTGTTCCCTGGTCGCCAATGGTGCCGGGCGAGCGCATGGTCTGGCTCAGCAAGTCCTGGAACTCCGCGCGGACTTTCTTGAAGCCCGTGGTGTTGACGTTGGACACGTTGTTGGAAATAACATCGATATTTAACTGCTGGCTCTTGGCGCCGGTGGCGGCCGTATACAGTGCTCTCAGCATTTGGTTGTGACCCTCCGATTGTGAACCGCCGGATTGGTGGGCGGCACTCGCTCTCTCTCTACTTCTCTTTACTCTCTACTTGCACGCTTGGGACCCTGAAAAACTTTATGAGACCCTGCCGACTTCGTTAACCGACTTGCCCAGGGTTTCGTTCTGCATCTGGATGCTGCGTTGCAGCATTTCGTACACCCGCAGGCCGGTCATCGAACTCACCAGTTCCGTAATGGCGTTGGTGTTGGACCGCTCGATATAGCCCTGCTCAACCGTAACGTCATCGGCTTCGCCCGTGGGCTGGGCCGTGGTTTTGAAATAGTTGAGCCCGGCATGCTCCAGGTCCTGGTTATTCTCAAACTGGGCAACCTTTATCCGATCCACGGCCTTGCCATCCACCACGACATCGCCGGTTGAATTGATCTCAATTTCCCGGGCTCCTTTGGGAATGAGGATATCGCCACCATCGCCCTGCACGCGGCCGCCATCCGGCGTGGAAAGATACCCTTCGTCATCGCGGGTAAAGCTGCCGGCGCGCGTATACACCACGGTATCGTTCTGCTGCCTAACCGTAAAAAACCCGTCCCCCTTCAGCGCCAGGTCCAGCGTGTTACCGGTCTGCATCAGGTCGCCCTGCCGAAAGTTGGTCGTGCTGTTCATTACTTGCGCGCCCTGGGCAAACCGCCCTATCTCCTCGCTTTTGTTGTTCCCCAGCCGATTCACCAGCGCTTCGCCAAAGGTTTTGAAGTTGGCGCCGGTGCCCTTAAACCCGGGCGTGCTGAGGTTGGCCAGGTTGTTGGCGGTAATGTCCGTCAACACCATCTGGCTTGTCATACCCGCGGCTGCGGAATAAATTCCTTTCAACATCGGCGCTTTACTCCGCTCTCTGCTGTTCGTACTGGTTAAAGTAGTGGGTTACCTTGGCGACATAGTTGCGGGTTTCGCGGTAAGGGGGCACGCCGCCAAACCGATCGACCGCACCGGGGCCGGCATTGTAGGCGGCCAAGGCATGGGGAATGGAATGATATTTATTCAGCAGCTTTTTCAGGTACTCCGCCCCACCGCGCACATTCTCCGAGGGATCCATGATGGAGCGCACGCCCAACTCACGCGCCGTGGAAGGCATTAACTGCATCAGCCCTTTTGCCCCTGCCGGGGAAACCGCCTTGGGGTTAAAGCCGCTTTCAGCCCGGGCAACGGCCTTGACCAGGCTGGGGTTGATGCCGATTTTCTCGGCGTGGGCTTCAATCATGTTTTCGATGCTGGATTTTGGAGGGGCATTTGCGGGTAAGGGCGCTGCCTTGGCCTCCTGAACCGCTTGCTGTTTCAAACTTTGCTGCTGTACCGACTCATCCAGGATAAAGTCGAAGGAATAGGATTCCGGGTCAATCCGCCCGGACGACATGGCTTGCGATTTCGTGTCAATGGTTTCCAGTTTGGACTGGATTTGACGCATCCGTTCGGTTGCCGATTGAAGGCCAATGGAAAAAACCATACCGACTCTCTCTCACTTCTCGAACCCTTCTTTTGTCAGATTAGCTTTTTGGAGGAGGCCGTTTCATCCATTGTTTGGTGGAACTCTTTAGCCATGCGGGTTTTGCAGGTGCATGTACCCCAAAAATCATCTGTTTAAACTCCATCCCATGGGGGAGCCGGGGATCTACACCCGCATGGGCATTCAGGCCAAGTTTCGGTTATAACAGGCTTTTCAGCCAATTAGCGTGCTTTGGGGCAATTTCCCATATTCAGGGTGTTTATTGGGTTGAAATTGTGAAGTGAGGAGCATGTCATTCGTGATGAGAACCATCCAGCCCGTCTCTCTTACCCTCCCCAGAAAGCCACTGCTTCAGGCAAACCGTTTTGGTAACGATTCAGGTGGAAAAGACACTGCCCGACTCAATTTGGGGCCTATAGAAGAATTTGCTTTGGCAGTTAGCGGCCCCGGCACTCCTATCGGGGACTTGTTTACGTTGCAGGCAAAGGCGGCCCAACAACGTGCGGCCGATCTTATGAAGCTGGATTATCCTGCAATTATGAGCGGGACGGTTTTACAAACCAAGGTAAAAGGGTATGAGAATCTCACCCCGGCCCATATCCTCGCCTTGGCCGCAACCGTATCCAACCAGCTTAAAGGGGCCGGAAAGCAAGACCTGCAAGATCGCAAGATACCTTTAACCGCGTTTGTAAATAACCGGTTTTTTACGGCTTACCAAATGGAGGAAGTGTTGCCGGCCCTATTTGCCAAGCTCCACAGCTATCAATTAATCACAGCAAGCGACAAAACTTCTGCGCGATTTTTCCACCCTCTATACCGGGAAACGTTTATCTACTCCAAGCCGGGTTATTTTATCCCCCCAGCCCAAAATGACAGTGGACACGCAATTAGCTTGAGCCCGGCTGCGATTGAGTATATCCAGGCCCTTGGCCGATGGGATCCGATTGCGGTGTTCGAGCAGCAAAAAGCGGATGCGGAGCAGCTCGAAATAGACCAAATACAAGAACAGCAACTCGCCCAGGAACGCTTGCGCCTGTTGAGCGAGCCTCTCTTCTCCAACGATTTTCCAGGCCAGCAAAATCTAAGGGGATATGAACTCCTGGTCCTGATTGCGGCATTGTCTCAGCAAACAAGCCTGCTGGGACGGAAGCATCAAGTAAGCCAACGGCAACTGCCGCTGGAAAATTTGTACTATCCCAAAGGAACAAGCTTTTTTAGCCATATTGAACAGATTACCCGCGGGGTTGCGCCCCGACTGGCGGATATGTACCGGAACGGCCTGATTGATGTGAAATATGAGTTCGACCAAAAGAATCTATCCGCGGAAAATTATCGTAACAAATACTCCAATCCTGACGCCTATGCCCCGGACTACTATAACTTGAATAATTTGATCATTTCCTTAACACCGGTCGCAGTCGAATATATTCGGCCATCGCTCGTTCAATATCTCGGGGAGGCATACCGGGACGTCCAGTAATCAACAATTTGTTGCTTAATTGGGTTCGTTCGTCCATTTTTTGCAAAAATCAGAGCGATATATTCAGCGTCATCATCAGGATGTGATTGATCCGGTTGTCTGGGCTGCCCTGCACGTTGGAGTACTGCAACAGGTAGCCGCCTTCCAGCCGGGTTTGCTTGTTCATCTGGCGGGCCAGGCCCATAAACAGCCGGTTCTGGTCAAAGCCCTGGGTGGGGCCGCTGGCCAGGTTGTTAAGGTGGAAAAAGATCTCGTCATAACCCACCAGCGACCATTTATCCGTTTTCCCCACGGGATAGTAGCCTTTGACCTGATAACGGTCACGGAGGGAAACCCCGCTGTTCGAGTCGAAAAAGCGCTGCTCTAACCGCACCCGGTGATTGATGTCGGCTTTTCCCAGCTTGGTTTCGTAATTCAGTTGCTGGTATAAACGGTTCTCCAGCTCCAGGTTGGGGTCAAACTCCGGGACGATCATATACCCTTGCCAAACCGAGAGCTTCTCCGTGGCCTGGTAGCCCAGGGCAAAGCGCGTCTGGATCTGCTCCAGGTCGGTCACGTTATCGGTAAACCGCGGCTGAAGCTCCAGGTAGCCCTTCAGTTTTTTGTCCTCGTTCAGGGGCACGGTTAACTGCAAAAGCTGCCAAACCTGTGCATCATGCTCGTTATCCGCCCAGGCCGGCATCCAGCCACAAACCAGGCACACCAAGAGGCTTAGGATTACAGCCGGTTTCAGGTTAACAGCGCAGGTCATCACACTTTCCAACAAACACTTCACTTATTTAACCCTGCTGAAATTTTCAAAGTAATCCCCTGCTTGTCTAGCCGTTGGGATGCAAGCCAGGTTGTAAAAATTTGTATCGTTCTTGCTTGTTTTAAGAAATTTCCACGCTTCAGCCCCGTTCATTTACCCGCATTGTGATGATTTTTTGGGAATAGGTGAGTTAATGCGGATCACGAAGGTACATACGACGTTTTCAAACCATGCGCGGGATAAAACACAGCAGCCAGGCCAACCGGGGGTGCCAATCGAAAAAGGGCGGTTTGGGGCCGTATTTCATCCACAGGAAGTGAAAGCCAACGTGCAACTGAAATTATTAGATGCAGAGTTAAGCAGCCCCACCAATCCACCCCGTGTCACCCCACACAGCGTTACAAAGTGGACATCGGACACACTTGGCCGAAAAATGGCAGGCTTACTATTTAATGATAGCCCCGATGACATTCCCGTTGCGTTCAGCACCCGGTTATTAGGAAAAGACTTTCAAGTGACCCGAAGCACGCACTTTCCAGCCGGCGTCTCTTACGAGCTTGTCAATAAAGCAAACCGCAAAGAACGAATGGTTTTAACCCATATAGGCGGGTTGAGAAAAGAGAACCGATTTGAAGTATTTGATCCTGATGATGCGGAGCAACAGGAAGGGTTGCTTTCCTATCCCAGTAACCAGCCCCCAAAAGCCTATGAAAGTGTACATGGCAAACATTGGGAGTTATTTGATAAAGTCTTTGATGCGTTTGACCGTATGGTGACGTGCGCAACCCATAAGCATCATTACAGCGCCATTCCAGCTAACCAAAAAGCTCAACCTAGCGGGGGCTAGAAGCTGTAACCAACGTTGTGGGGTTATGGGCGTTCACGTCATCGTAAATGGCCTTGGACACCGTGCGAATCATTTCGGCCGCGCCGTAATGGTTAAACGGCCGCTCCACCTGGATGGAGAGGATGTACTTCTGCCCGTTGGGCAAAATCACAATACCGGCGTTCCCCAGGGAAGTGCCGATATCGCCGGTTTTATGCGCCACCACGGTTTTCGGCGGTAATAGCGCGGGCATCAGCCGACGGTTCTTGGTGCCTTTCAAAATGTCCATCGCGGCCATCCTGGATTCCCACGAGAGGACATCGGTCTGGATGATATTGAATAACACCGTGGACATATCCTGCATGGAGATGACATTGGTGCCGCGCAAGTCCGGCAGCCAGTTGCCGATGTGGGTGCGCTTCAGGCCAAGGCTTTCAAACGCGCGGTTCAGCTCATCCGCGCCGCCCATCTGGTAAATCAGCATGTTGGTGCAGGTGTTGTCACTGGTCTGGATCATCATGGCCGCAACGTCCTTGGCCAGCAACGGCTGCCCTGGCAGTTTATACTGTAAGCCACCGGAGCCTTCCGCCTGCTCGAAATCCTCGTACATAATATGGGTGTAGGGCGTCATACGCCCCTTGTCCAACTGTCTAAAGTATTCCAGCAGGATGGGCAGCTTGATGACGCTTGCTGCCGGGACGGCATCCTCGCCATTAATGGAGACGTAACTGTAATCCTGCAAGTTGAAATAAAAGAGATGCGGTTTCAGGTTCTCGGGATACTTCGACAGGATCGTCTGAAGTTTCTGGCGCAGGGCTGCATTCTCTTCCTTCATCGGCAAAGGCTTCAAGGGTTCGGCTGCGGGTAAGGCCTGCGACACCATCTGCGGCTTGTAAAATTGCGGCGGTGGCGTAACCCATGCCAGCTTGGGGGTGGAATACGTCATCCCCACCAGGGATAACGATAAAACGGCAGCCGCCAGCACGGTAAGGCAAACCATGATGCGACGCTGACGCTTGTGTCGGCGCTTAAGGTACAAGCGCCGCTGGGCTTCTCTATCCTGATATCTCATCATATTCTAATCATATCAATTTTTTTCAAATGATGTAATCCTTTGGAAGATAAAAACAACTTAAAGAGGGATTGTGACATTGCTGGCGCACTGTGTGGAATCTTAATTATTTCTTAAAGATATCTGTAATATATCATATTCATGCTTTAATGAAAAAGGAGGCTAGGTTTGTCGCTTACCCTGATTCTCCCTTAGTATCCGAGGTCAAATCCTGGATTCCCGCCTGCGCGGGAATGACAAGAAGATCAGAAAAACGGGTTTGTTTTTTTCCAGTTCAATCAAACACTGTCATCCCCGCGCAGGCGGGGATCCAGAGAACCCAAGCCATCTTCAATGCCCAAGAGTCTACCCAAGGCGGAATAACAGACAGTTCAAAAAATGGGTTTGTTTTTTACAGTTCAATCAAACACTGTCATCCCCGCGCAGGCGGGGAACCAGAAAACCCAAGCCAAATGGCTTCGTTTGTACAAATTTTAAAGTAGGGGTAAAAAATGGGTTTGTTTTCTCAGTTTTGTATTTCGGGGAACGTCGGCACGTCAAGCCGTCTTGCCGTCATCCAGCACCCGGTCCAGCGCCAGCAGCGGAGGAGGCACCAGAAACAAATACACCGCCGAAATCAGCAACAGGACATCCCGACCCAACAACCCCCAGGAAACAACCTGTTCTCCGCCGCCCCCACCCAGGAAACAGCCGCATGCAATGGCATCCCCTCGAAACAGGACAATACCGATGGCAATGATAAAGGACAACAACAACAGACAGGCCAGGCTGGTCGTAAATCGCCAGAACAACCCCAGCAGCAGGTACGCGCCGGTCATCACCTCCAGCCAGGGGAGCGCGGCGGCGTAAAACTGGTTTACCTGCGCCGGCAACACGTTGTAATTAGCCGCCAGCGCGTAAAAGGCCTCCAACGAGCCCAGCTTTTGCAGGCCGCTCCAAAAAAAGAGCCCACCCAGGAGAAATCGGCAGATACAATGTAGAATGGAATGAACTCGGTTTGTAGCGGTAAACATGGGATATACAACCTATGACAAAGGACACGATTAAGAATATTTTACTCAGTTTTACAGCTTTGTACCTGTTTGGCGTCACAGGCTGGTCGACCTACCAGGCCGCCACGATGGAAACCGAACCCGCCCAAACCGATGAATCCGCTCAGGAACAAGGCACGCCCGATGAAGGTCAGCAAACCGTTGCCCCCATCAGCGTTGGCGACCCAGCACCAGATTTTACCCTGCAAACCCTCGCGCAAAAATCGTACTCGTTGAAGGAAAGTTATCAGCGGCAACCCGTCCTGGTGGAGTTCTTCGCGACCTGGTGCCCGCACTGCCAGCACAGCACCAGCACCATGAAGGACGTCCAGAAACAGTTCCCCAACCTTCAAATCCTCGCCATCAACGCCGGGGATCCGCCAAACGAACCTTCAACCACCCCAGCCTACGTCAAGGAGTTCAAAATCAAGTACCCCATCCTGGAAAAACCCTCGGATGCGTTGATTGCCCAATACCAGGTCCGCGGCATCCCCGCCTTTTACCTGGTGGATCAGCAGGGCAAAATCCGCTGGATCCACATGGGCACTCTGGGCAACGAACAACTCCCGGAACTCAAAAAAGCCATGGATGGCATTAAGACACCTTAGGATGCCGCTGCAACCGTTTATGCTTTTGAAGCGCCTGCCACATATCACACTTCAGCTGGGCATTTAGCCAAAAATCGGCAGACATTCCCAAGGCATCCTCAAGGGCCAGGGCCGTGGCCGGTGTAATGGCCCGCTTACCGCGAATAATCTGGTTGAGCTTCGTCGTTGTCCAACCCAAATGCTGGGCAAATTCAGCCTGGGTTATCCCAAGGGGCTTTAAAAACTCTTCGGACAAGATCTCACCCGGCGTGACAGGCGGTTGATGACTGGGTAAAGTAGGCATCGCGAACTCCTTTAATGGTAATCAACTATCTGGACATCTTCGGCATCCTTTCCATTCCATCTGAAAATGATGCGCCATTGTTGATTGATACGAATACTGTGGAACCCGGATAGTGTTCCTTTCAGGGCCTCCAGATTGTTACCCGGAGGAATAGCAAGTTGAGGTAATTGGGTAATGTAGTGAAGGATATATAGTTTGCGTCGGGCAAGCACATGGAGTTGTTGAGGAAATTTCCGAGCATCCTTGCTATTGAGACCGTGAAATATATCCTTGGTCGTCCTGTCTGCAAAAGTTAATATCATATTACCATTTTACCGAATTACAGTAAAAAGATAATCTGTTAATGTAAAAATGCCGTGAATTGTTACATCACTCTGAGGGTCAAGCTTACTCCTGTTTGCCTTCGATGGCGCAGAGCAGGATGGCGGCCGCCAGGCCAAGGCGTTTATCCAGCGCCCCAGCGTGGTCCGGCGTAAAATCCACGTTAATCTTGGTGACAAACGGGTTAAAGTTCTGGCGGAATTCGCAAACCTGCTGCCCGTTGATTTCCCCAGTAAACGTCTGCGGGAAGATGGCCAGGATAAAACGCCGAATCAAGGCAAAAATCAGGCTGTCCTCTTTAATCGTCCCGATTTCCCGTTCATCGGCATCCATGATAATCCACTCATCCTTAAACATGGATTTGAAACCGCGTCGCTTCAACGTGCCGACCTTCATCCCGCTCGTGCTGTCAAAAACATCATACGCGGCGGAAAAATCCAGGATTTGCCGGGCTTTAACGGCCAACACCTCGTTCTGCATGTCCTCCCCCGTATACAGGCGGATATCCTCCCGCAGCTTGAACGCTTTGAGCTTGCTGTAAAAGACGACATTGCCGTCTGGATCGAAAATATGAAAGGCGTCGCCAAACAGCTTGAAAATTTTCTTGCGCACCAGGTAGCGCGAATGTTGAAAACGGTTGTCCATTTGATTTCCTCACTCTCAACCCAACAGTTTAAACCGGAGTGTCTCTCAATATTTTAACGCTCCTTCCGAAACAGGATCAGCACTGCATATCCCGAGGTTCTCTCATACAATAATGTAAGGAAGAAACGACGAGATCGTATATATACAGGATAGAGGTTTAGAACGATGGCAGGACATTCCAAGTGGGCAAACATAAAACATCGTAAAGCCGCACAGGATGCGAAAAAAGGACAAGCCTACGCCAAGTTTACCCGAGAAATAATTATGGCCGCCAAGCTCGGTGGCCCGGATCCGGCAGGGAACTTTCGGCTCAGGACCGCGATTGAGCGTGCCAAAAGCTCCGGCCTGCCGAATGATACCATCGAGAAAGCCATTGCCAAAGGTGCCGGCCAGTTAAAGGGCGAAGAACTGGAAAACCTGACTTACGAAGGCTACGGCCCCGGCGGGGTGGCGGTTTACATCCAGGCGATGACGGACAACCGAAACCGAACCGCCGGAGATATCCGTAGCTACTTTAACAAGTATGGCGGCAACCTGGGAGAAACAGGCTGCGTCGGCTGGATCTTCGAGGAAAAAGGGCAAATCCACGTGCCGGCAGCACAGTATAACGAGGATGACCTGCTGGAGATTGCATTGGACAGCGGCGCGGACGACCTCCATTTTAACGAGGAGGAAAACGTGTTTGAACTCTGGACGCAGCCAGAGGCCTTAAATACAGTGTGCCAGGCACTCAACGAGCGCAAAATCCCGATTGCATCCGCCGAGATTACCCGAATCCCGCAAAACATGGTGGAGGTAACGGATGGCGCCTTGGCCAAGCCTTTACTCAAGCTGTTAGATATGATTGAATCGCATGATGACGTGCAGAACGTCTATGCGAATTTCGAAATGGACGAGGCCATTCTGGAGGCATGTTCTCCCACCTGACGCCGGAGTCGCTGGATCAGTTCCGGGCCCTCTATTTTCAGCTTTCTCAGGACACCAGCCATAGCGTCCTGCTGGACTCCTGCGGTTGGGAGGGCGTTACCGGCGGGCTGTACGTGATGGCGTTCGAGCCGGAAGCCATTATTCAACTGCGGAACCGGCAGCTATTTTTCAATGGCGAACGCATCGACACCATACAAACCAAGGCCCAGCTTTGGAAATATCTGTCACAATGGTTTTCGCTTTTGCAGGCAGGGGATTCAGCAACCTCAACATCGCTGCCCTTTCAACATGGTTGGGTTGGCGCGATGGGGTACGAGGTTAACTCCCTGTTCGAGCCGGGTGTGCCGGCTAGGGATGTTGAAAACCCTATGGGGCAACTCTACTTGGTTCAGTTCAAGCACCGCATCATCTGGCAACCTGCTTCCGGAACTTGCGAAGTGCTGTCACCCGACCCGGATTGGGAGAAAAAGGCCGCCATGGCCCGCCAGTCGGCTCAACCCATCCAAAGCGATCTGGAAGGTAATTGCACGATCCCTCCTACGGCGTCCTTTACGGCGAGTGCCTTTGCGCGGGCCGTGGACGACCTTAAGGAACACATTTACGCCGGGAATATCTACCAGGCCAACCTGTCCATCCGGTTTGAGCAGCCGGATTTTCCCCGGAGCAACCTGCCTTCCTTGTATATGGCTTTGGTTCATCGCAACCCGTCCCCCTTCTCCGGCCTCTTCCAAACCCCGGAAGGGGTGATTCTATCCAACTCCCCGGAGCGGCTGGTGAAATACGACAGCCTGAGCCACCGCCTGGAAACACGCCCGATTGCCGGGACGCGCGGTCGTGGCAAAACCCGCGAGGAAGAGCGGCAGATTGCGCAGACCTTGCAAGCCGACCCGAAGGAGCAGGCCGAACACCTGATGCTGGTGGATCTGGAGCGGAACGACCTGGGCCGTGTTGCGGCGCCCGCCTCCGTCCATGTCCCGGAATCGTTTGTATTGGAGCGCTACTCGCATGTCACCCATCTTGTGAGCCAGGTGGAAGCGCTCAAGGCCCAAGATAAATCCCTTTGGCAGGTCATTGAAGCACTTTTCCCTGGCGGCACGATTACCGGCTGTCCCAAAGTAAGGTGCATGCAAATCCTGGCGGAAACCGAGCCCGTGCCGCGCGGATTCTACACGGGAAGCCTGGGGTATATTGACGCTTCAGGCAATCTGGATTTTAATATTCTGATTCGAAGCCTGTTTCATTGGCCGGATAATCGATTGCATTATCACGCCGGGGCAGGCATCGTCGCCGATTCGGTTCCCGCCTGGGAATACCGGGAGTGTCTGCGTAAAGCCGAAGTGATTCAAGGAGTACTGCGCCATGACCACCACACCAGCAACCACCGCTGAAACCGTCATCTTTTCTCAGGATGATATTGATCGGTCGTTAAAACGGTTAACCCACGAATTGCTGGAAGCCAACCAGGGCTCCAAGAACCTGGTCGTCATCGGCATCCTCACCCGCGGGAAATACCTGGCCCAGCGTATTGCCAGCCTCATCGAATCCTTTGAGGGAGCCAAGGTGCCCCAAGGCGTGATTGATATTACCCTGTACCGCGATGACGCTAACAAAACCTTTAAAGAAGCCCAACAAAGCGACGTTCCGTTGGATATTACCGGCAAAACGGTCGTCCTGGTGGATGACGTTATCTTCAGCGGCCGCACCATCCGCGCCGCCCTGGACGCACTGAACGATTACGGACGCCCGGCCTCCGTGCAACTACTCGTGTTACTGGATCGAGGGCATCGCGAGCTGCCCATCAGCCCGAATTACGTTGGTAAAAACGTTCCTACGGCCAAGTCCGAGCGTGTCAACGTGCGCTTAAGAGAAGTCGATTCCGTCGAACAGGTTACACTCTCTAAATAACGTAATACCTAACAGCAAATAAAGTCTTAGCGTGATAAACCCTTATTTCAACTTTTTTACAAATGCTTCCCAAAAATCATCCAAACCTGAATCCGATCCTTTCTGACCTTGTTGATTATCCGCTTCCTCAACCGGGTCAGCATTACCAAATTCTGAGGGCCCAGTATAGTTTGGATCTTCATCTTTAAACCCTTCCGGGTACCCAACAGCCTGGAAAACATGCTGACGTACCCGCCAAAAGAGATTTTGTGCTTGCTGCTGGATTAAATCCAATTCCAATTGAGGGATTTCTGGTTGTCTTCTGCCGAGCAAATCTTCTTCCACTTCGCCGGAATTAGAAATGAGAAACTCGCTTCCCTTATGCTCCCCCGAGATGGTAATCTCAGGGATATCTTCTTCATCGTCAATATCATCACCCTCATCAAACGCACCAGGCAAGGCCGATTGAGCCGAATCATCCAACGTATCGTAATCAATCTCGTATAGCCCCTCTACGTCTTCCTCTACAGCTTCAATGCCTGCAAAGGGTTCTCCATCCTCACCATCGTCATCATCACCAAACACCGATTCCGGATAATCCAAGCGTTTATATGTCATATGCGTGGTTTCATGGGGACCGGAAGGCCGAATATCAAAATACGTTTCTTCTAGGGGAACGCGCTGGGCCGTAAAATCGAAGGCTGAACCATTCGCCAGCGTGATTTTATACTGGATAGGCATCTTTGGGTCACGTTCAATCGCTGCCCCTTGCAAGGCCTCAGGAGATAATGCCGTTTCAAAGAAGCCCAGCGTTTGTTCAAATGCGGCTATCCTGGGATCTCGTCCATGCCTCCCCGAGAACGTCACTTTATCGATTGCCAGCGGCGCTAGCGGATTGCGGCTTTGGGGTGCGGTCTGCCCAGGCCTAGTTCTTTTCAATTGACTGATGCGCGCTTGCGCAATTGGTAAAATCTTCATCACGTCACACGCTTAGGGGTCATTGAAACAGCATAAGCAAAGGGCGCTATTTTTACAATTTAAAGTCAAATTAAAATTAAGATTTTGTAACCAGTCGTTTTGCCAACTGCTCGGCGGCCTGGCGCAAATCCTCCAGCGAGCCGTCATTGGTAATCACCGCATCCCAACCAGTCATATCGTCCAACTCGCATTCGGTCGGGTCGGATTCCTGCACCAGGCGGCCGCGCTGGGCCCGAAGCGTCCGATCCGCCTCTACCCGGATGCAGAATGCGCCGAGATCCTTAAACACCTCGTACTCATGGCGCAGGCGCATATCCGGGATCACTTTGGGGCCCGGGTGCTGCATCACCTTATCAATCCAGTAATCGGCGTCCCGCTGGCGTCGACGCTGGCCAATGGCAATAAGCGCCGGCCGGTAGGTCGCTTTATCGGCTTCCACGCAGGCCGGGGTTAACCCATAGAGTTCGGCAAACTCAATTTTAATGGCCCGGGCCAGGGATACCTTGTGGAAGCCCGGCAGGGAAGCCATAAGGAAATCGGCAAACTGGTCTTTTCCAGCGTACTGCTTCCCGGATATGGCAATGAGATCTCGCATTGAAGTGGCTGACCATTTCACGATACAATAACGAACCTCTGGATTATGGCGAGGAGGGATAAGGACGTCAAGATGGTATTTTTGAGCGACGAACAGAAAAGCATCCAGCAGATGGTGCGCGATTTCGCGGAAACGGAAATTCGCCCCGCCGTGCAGGACATCGAACAGGATCGACAAGCATTGTGGTCTATCTGGGAGAAAATGGCCGCGCTTGGGCTCACCGGCCTGCAATTTCCGGAAGAATATGGCGGCGCCGCCACGGATAGCGTGTCCTATCTCCTTGCGATTGAGGAGCTTGCCAAAGTATCCGCCTCGGTGGCCGTAACCTTAAGCGTGCATACCACCGTGGGCATTCTGCCGATTTACGAGTGGGGAACCGAGGCCCAAAAACAAAAATATCTGCCGCCGCTCATCAGCGGGCAAAAAATGGCCGCTTTCGGGCTTACGGAACCTAACGCCGGCTCCGATGCCGGGCGGGGATTAACCCGCGCCGATGCCGTGAACGGGCATTATGTGCTGAATGGCAGCAAAATCTTTATCACCAATTCCCACTTGGCGGATATTTTCGTGATGACCGCCCGTACGGAACGCGATCTGCCGGATCACAAGGGGCTTTCCGCGTTTATCGTGGAGAAGGGCGTCAACGGCTTCGTGGTGGAGGAAGGGGATGGCAAGCTGGGCATCCAGGGCTCCGATTGGGGCACGCTTGTGTTGGAAGACGTTGAAGTGCCGGCGGACAACCTGTTGGGTACGCGCCAGCAGGGCTTTAAAATTTTTATGAACAGCCTGGATGCCGGTCGGATCAGCATCGGGGCCATGTCCCTGGGGATTGCCGAAGCGTGCCTGGCGGATTCGCTGAAATATGCCGGTGAGCGCAGGCAATTTGGCAAACCACTGTCGGACTTCCAGGCCATCCAGTTCAAGCTGGCGGATATGGCCGTGGAGATCGAAGCCGCGCGGCACCTGGTCTATCATGCCGCCCAGCTTAAGGATGCCGGGAAGCCATTCTCGAAAGAAGCCTCCATGGCAAAACTGTGGGCATCGGAAGCCTGCATGCGCGCCGCGGATCAGGCCGTGCAAATCCACGGCGGTTACGGCTACACCAAGGATTTCCCGGTGGAGCGCTATTTCCGCGACGCCAAATGCACGGAACTGGTGGAAGGCACCAGCCAAATCCAGCGGCTTGTGATAGCGCGGCATTTATTATAGAGTAGGTACACTATGAGTCCAGTAAGCCACGATATCCAAGACCAGCTTCAGCATCTTCAGCAGGAAGCGCAGGCCGCTTTAGCCAACACCAGCAGTTTAAAGGACGTTGAGGATCTGCGAATTCACTTCCTCGGCCGCAAGGAAGGCCGCCTGACCCATATCAAGCGCGGCTTGAAGGATCTGTCTGAAGCGGAGCGTCCGGCCATCGGCGCCCTGGCCAACGAAGTGAGCAATGCGATCGAAACCATGCTCCAGGAACGCCTGGATGCCCTGAAGAATGAAGCGTTACAGGCCCAACTGGCCAAAGAAGCCATTGATATCACGATGCCGGGAACCTATGTTCCGGGTGGCCAGCTGCATCCACTTACGCTGGTGATTGACGAAGTGCTGGATATCTTCCACGGGATGGGGTTTGCCGCGATTGACGACAATGTGTGCCCGGAAGTGGAAACGGACTATTATAACTTCGAAGCGCTGAACTTCCCCGCAGATCACCCTGCTCGGGATATGCAGGATACGTTTTACACGGATGCCGGTTCCAACGTACTTTTGCGAAGCCAGACCTCCAACGCGCAGATCCGGTTTATGGAAACCCATCGGCCGCCCATTCGCGTGGTGGCGCCAGGGCGCGTTTACCGGAACGAAGAGGTTAGCAGTCGCAAGGGCGTGCTTTTCCACCAGATAGAAGGGTTGCTGGTGGATGAAAAAACCACGTTCTCCGACTTGAAAGGCGTCCTTCACCAGTTCGTCAAACTGTTCTTTGGGCAGGAGCGCCCAACGCGCTTTCGTAACAGCTTCTTCCCGTTTACCGAGCCCAGCGCGGAAGTGGACGTGCAATGCATCCTCTGTAACGGGCAAGGCTGCCGCACTTGCGGCCATCATGGCTGGCTGGAGATTCTCGGGGCAGGCATGGTCGATCCCAATGTTTTAAAGGGCGTCAACATCGACCCGGAAAAATACACGGGCTTTGCCTTTGGGATGGGTGTGGAGCGCCTGGCGATGCTGAAATATTCCATCCGCGACTTAAGGTTGTTCTACAGCAACGACGTACGGTTTTTAAGACAATTTAAAGGATAATTTCATGCGGGTTTCGCTGGAATGGCTGAATGAATATGTGGATATTGCCGGGCTGGAGCCGAAGGCGATTGCAGAGGCCCTGACCAATGCCGGGCTGGAAGTGGAGTCCATCGAAACAACCGGCGGACAGTTTTCCGGCGTCGTCGTGGGGTATGTGGAAGCCGTCGAACAGCATCCTAATGCGGATCGACTAAGGCTGGTCAACGTGGATATCGGCCCACTGGGAAAAAATCGCGTGGTTTGCGGCGCGCCCAACGTTGCCCAAGGGATGCGGATTGCCTATGCGCAAATCGGCGCGCAGGTGATTAACCGCAAGGAAGGTGGGATGTTTGAACTCAAGCCCGCCAAAATCCGCGGCGTGGAATCCACCGGGATGATCTGCTCGATTGATGAGCTGGGCCTCCAGGATCAGTTTACCGCTAGCGAGGCGGGCATCTGGCCGATTGATATGCTCACCACGGCAAGCGACCTGGGCAAGGATTTAAAAGAGGCGCTGGGCCTTAAAGTGGATGTAGTGCTGGATGTGATGCCCAACGCCAACCGCGGGGATTTAATGTCGATGTGGGGCGTGGCGCGTGAGGTTGCGGCCTTGTTCAACCGCCCGCTAAAGCTGGCCCAACCTCAGATTAGCCCGTCTTTTGCCTCCGGCAATATCGAAATACGGCTTTCCAATCCGCAGGTCTGCACGTATTATGCCGGGGCGCTGCTGGACAACATCACCATTGGGCCGAGCCCGGAATGGATGCAGAACCGGCTCGCCAACGCAGGGATTCGCGCGATTAATAACGTGGTGGATATCACCAATTACGTGATGTTGGAAATGGGCCAGCCGCTGCATACGTTCGATGCGCAAAAGCTGGGCCTGACCGGCGTAATCGACGTTCGTTACGCGCGCGCCGGCGAAAAGCTGAAAACGCTGGATGGCCAGGAGCGTGGCCTTGCGGAACAAAGCGTCATCGTCACCTTTAACGACCAGCCTGTGGCGCTTGCCGGTGTGATGGGCGGCGAGGAAACCGAAGTGGACGACCAAACCCAGCAGGTCTTCCTGGAGGCGGCCTTTTTCCCTTCCGCAACCAATCGCCGGAGCGCTCGCAGCGTCGGCCTCCGCTCCGAATCCTCCGCCCGGTTCGAGCGCGGCGTGGATCCCCTGACGACGGAAAAAGCCTTTCACCGTGCAATCGGTTTACTCCAAGAACATGCCCAAGCCAGGATTGTCAGTATCACCAGCGATGACCACCGGATGCTGGAAGAACTGGAAGTGCCTCTCTCCTTCAACAGAATGTCCCGCGTGTTAGGTGTGACGATTCCGCAGCCGGAATGCGAAACGATTTTATCGCACCTGGGGTTTGATTACCGCCCCGGCTCGGACGGCGATTCGCTAATGGTGACGATCCCGTCCTTCCGAAGCCACGACGTAACTCGCGAAATCGACCTGATTGAGGAAATCATCCGCATCCACGGGTACGACGCCATCCCGTACACTTTGCCGCAGGACGTTGTTGCGCCGGATCGCTCCAAGCGGGCCCGCATGCTAAAGCAGGTTCGCCAGGTGATGACGGGTGCCGGCCTGACGGAAGTGACCACGCTCTCCCTGATCGGGGAGGAATTGCTTCGCCGAACCGGCTTTTGCCAAGAAGCGGAAACCACCGTGCGGGTCACCAACTCCCATTCGGTTGAACATGCCTTTTTGCGCCAAAGCCTGATGCCGACCCTGCTGGAAGCGGCCCGCTACAACCAGGCCCAGGGCAACGAAGACCTGTGGCTGTTTGAATTGGGACGCACCTACTTTAAAAACAAGCCCACCGATGTCAACAACTCCGGCGTGAGCGAAACCCTTTACCTGGGCGGCCTGCTGATGAATCATCCCCAGAAGGGAACGTGGCATCAAGCTTTGGAAACCGACTTTTATACGCTCAAAGGCGTGGTGGAAAACCTGCTGAGCCAGTTGCAACTGGCCGAGCAAATCCGCTGGATGCCGGAAGCCGATATTACCGCATTGCATCCCGGCCAAACAGCGCGTTTAAGACTGGGCAAAACCGATCTCGGTTTCTTGGGCCGCCTGCACCCGCAATTGCAGGAAAAGCTGAAATTCAAGTCTCCCGTGTATCTCTTCCAGCTCAACCTGGAAGTCATTCATCAAGCGATTGAGAAAAAACCGCCTGTGTTGGCAGTGGAATCGCTGTCGGCCTTCCCCTCCGTCCGGCGGGATATTGCCTTCTCCGCGCCAATCGAGGTGAGCCATCAGCAAATTATCAAGGCCATTGCCCAGGCCCAGGATACGCTGGTTCAGGAGTGCGAGCTGTTTGATGAGTATAAAGGCGCACAACTGGTAGAAGGGACGCGCAGCCTGGCGTATCGCCTCACCTTGCAATCCGCGGAGGGCACACTGACGGAAGCGGATATTGAGCAGACCATGGCCAAAATAAAAAAGCAGTTGACGGATCAACTGCCTGTGACATTTCGGTAGGATGCTATTTTTTCTCGCCGATTGCCCTTAAGACCAAGTGACCTGGCTTATCGCAATCATTCGTTTATTACCTTTTATCTATCTTTCAACCGAACCCGGTTTAGACTGTCGGGTTCCGAATCTCTCTCTGCCAGTTAACTTGCCACCTTCCCCCCGGATTAACCGGAGGTGTTGACAGGCACCGTTGCCTTGGCGAACTGAAACGCCCGCTGCCCGACATTAAACTCGGCCGACCGGAAGATGGCCTGCTTAATGGAACGGAAATCCTGGATGGATTCCGCATACCGCAACTGGTCCATTAAAAAATAGTTCGACTCCCGATACCTTCGATCTACCTTTGCGTAGCCAACAGGTAAATCCGGACTCAATCTCGCCTTATCTTTATTTTCACTCACTCTTTCGCACCCCTGATTTATATCTTCGCTTCCTGGATTTTTGGATTAATAATTTCTTTAGAATTCCCTTCTATATATCTAAAACCCTGCTTTCAAATCTTTGTGATATCAAACGCACGTATTTAAAGATGTATGTCTATATTTGTTTTTAAATTCAATTTAAATCTAAAAGCAATTCTTTGATATGTTTTGTTTAGTAAGGGCATAACGCAATATGAGGAGGAAATGAAATGAAAGTCACCTATAATAGCGCTGCTCAACTTTACCGCGCGAAACCCATTGCAAAGTTTGCCGCTGCTGAAAAAAGTTTTGCGCAAGAGTATGCCGAAATTAAAACCGCAGCCGAAGCTGGTCATCTAAGGCTACAAGATCAGAGCCCCATTGTTCAGAAACCCCAATCGGGAGGATACTTGGCGCATCTGGTAACGCCGCAAGGCACACAGTTTAGCTTGGAAAAAAGAACGATCCCCAGCACAATGTATGAGCTGACTGTAGGGCATCATCCCAGAAAACAGGTTTGGGAAGCAATTGAAGAAGATAATTTGGCCGCTTGGCTGGAAGCTTCTCATGATAAACAATGGGCACGAGAGCAGCATCAACAGGAAATGGATTTGCTCAATCTCGCTCGGTTAATTGACACAAAATATGTTCAACCTCATCTTTCCGCCTAATAGATAATCGAAACTCATCCATAATCAATGGAAAAAAACAAGGGTGTCAAAAAACCTGAAAGACACCTGCTGAGGCTATTTTTGCCTAGAACAGGGAAATATTC
>CALAJO010000146.1 GCA_937922745.1 uncultured cyanobacterium | reverse complement strand
TCCTGGGCCAGGTTGGCAATCTGGGCCGTATCTTTCACCACGCCATTATCCGGTGTGTTTTCCACATCCCAGCCACCGAGAATTAAACGGCTCACCGGGTTAATCGTATTGCCATCCTGGATATTGATTTGGTAGCAATGTTGCAACGCGAAGAAGCGGCCCGGCTGCATCGGGCAGTGCGCTTTGGTAATATCCTGCAATACCGGCTTCATGGCGTCCCAATAAATCGCGTCGGAAACGCGAAGAGGCATTACGCTACGGTGCCCGCTGCCTAGGACCGCAACATCGTAGATGCCTTCCGGCAAGGGCTGGTTAAAATTAACGACAAAAGGTGCAATCCCAGAGGGGCTAGCAGACTGTGCCTCTGCTCCAACCTGGTACATCAGGCGGTTTTGCTTAACGTTATACAGGTAAAATTCCCCACGAACCGGTTTGTTCTCGCGCTTTTCCTGGATTCCTTTGGCAATCTCCAGCTTGCGTAGCATGCGCTCCTTGTCTGCCTGCTTGCGGGCTTGTTCCCGCGTCATCGGCTTATCAGACGTTTGGGCCGGCTTTTTCTCTTCCTTTTTGGGTTCGTCCGCTTTTTTCTGGTTTTTTTCTGCTTCTTTGCGGGCTTCTAATTCTTCTTTCGTCGGGGCTTCCAGGTAGATGTGCTTGGCTGCCTGCGTAGTGAAACCGAGCCGGGGTATCCAGACGGTTTCAGCCAGGGCGGGGAGCGTATTACCGATTAAAAGGCTGAACGCCAAGCCCATGGCAAAACGGCGCGAGGTGACATGCATCATGGAGGAAGTCCTTTCTGTTGGGATTCACTTAACTACAATTGTCCCAAAGAGATTCAATTGTGCCAAGAGGTTGTCTTATTATCCAACAAACGGCTTCATTTCAGAAAATAATTGAATTTTTTTCGATTCCGAGCAACGGGCGCTATGCAAGGCGTGCCGGGTGTAACGGATCAGCGTGTCAGGATCCATCTCTTCCTGATCGCTTGTTGGATAACCGGCAATGCCAACAGTCAGGGACAAATGTTCAACCTGGTCGCCGATATGAACCGGGATTTTTTCCACGTACTTGATCAATCGGTTCATAAGGGCTAAGGCGCCCTTTTCCGTGCTGTGCGGCAAAAGTAACCCCACTTCGCTATCGCCGAGCCGTGCCACAATGTCTTCCTGGCGCACATGATCCCGAATCATTCGGGACACTTGTTGCATGATATTGGTCACAAAGCTGAAACCATAGCTGTCCATATAGATTTCGTAATAGGAAATGCTGATAATGACGCAAGTAACCGGGGATAAATGCCGTTTGGAGAGGGCCATCTCTTCTCCCAGCCGCTTAAGGAAATATTGGTATGTATAAAGCTGCGTGGCTTCATCCAACTGGGCCGAGGTATCGATAAGATACCGCAGCTCGGAAAGGTGCAAGGCGCGGTTAATCCGGCATTGAATCTCACGCGGATGATTGGGGCTGATGAGGACATCGGATAAGTTGGCCAATGTTTCCGGGATATTGTCCTTGTCTTTTTCATCCAGAACAACGACCGGGCACAAGCGCGGCGCGACTTTACGAATCATGGTGACGAAGGAGGCGGCGCGCTCAGGCGTATCACCCAGAATCACAACACCCTTCTCCTCGCGGAATTTGGATAATGCTTCGATCTTATCGACCTGCGTCACAATAAATTGATGACTGACAGCCGACTCGATTTCTTTATAGGCAGGGATTGTCCCTGGAAATAGTGCGTATAGGTTTGACATACAAACATTATACAGGACGATGCCATTTTGCGGGGGCATCGTCCTGAAATTCGGTTTAAAAGTGGAGACGGTGAATTACGCGATTTCGCCTTTGGGCTGTTTCTCCGGCAGGCAGATAATTTCTGCACAGGAGCGTTTTTCAACCATTTCCTTCGTAACAATCACTTTTTGGATATCCGTGCGGGAAGGCACTTCGTACATCAGATCCAGCATCAACTCCTCAACGATGGACTTGAGGGCTCGCGCACCCGTGCGGCGCTTCAGTGCTTCCTTAGCGATGGCTTGCGCCGCATCCGGCTCGAAAGTCAGATCCACACCGTCCATCGACAACAATTCTTGATACTGTTTGAAGATCGCGTTTTTCGGGGTGTTGAGGATTTGAACCAGCGCGTCCTCATCCAGCGGATCCAGAACGGCGACCACAGGAATCCGGCCGATAAACTCCGGAATCAAGCCGAACTTCAGCAAATCTTCCGGTTGGAGTTGCTTCAGCATTTTGGCGGCTGCAATTTCCCGCTCGTACAGATGCTTGGGAGCCGATGCGCCAAACCCAAGGGATTTGCCGGAGGCGACACGGCCTTCCACAATCTTTTCGAGGCCAACGAAAGCGCCACCGCAGATAAAGAGAATATTACCCGTGTTGATCTGGATAAACTCCTGATGCGGGTGCTTGCGGCCACCTTGTGGCGGCACGTTGGCAATGGTTCCTTCAATCATCTTGAGCAGAGCCTGCTGTACACCTTCCCCGCTCACGTCACGCGTAATGCTGGGGTTCTCGGACTTCCGGGCAATCTTGTCAATTTCATCAATGTAGATAATGCCCTGCTCGGCCTTGGCCGCATCGTAATCCGCAGCCTGGTACAAGCGAAGCAGGATGTTCTCCACATCATCGCCCACATAACCGGCTTCCGTTAAGGTCGTGGCGTCCGCAACCGCAAACGGCACTTCCAGCAACTTGGCCAGGGTTTGGGCGAGCAATGTCTTGCCGCAACCGGAAGGCCCCACAAGCAGGATGTTGCTCTTCTGGATCTCAACGCTGTTCTTGTTGGGATCGGTGTTATTGTTGTGCGTAATCCGTTTGTAATGGTTGTAAACCGCAACGGAAAGGACTTTCTTGGCGTCATCCTGCCCAACAATATGCTCATCCAGGAAGGTTTTAATCTCCGCTGGCTTCGGCACCTTGGACATTTCTACCGGTGTGGCGGTTTTCTCGCCTTCTTCGGCATCAAAGAACTCCTCATCCAGGATTTCGTTACAAAGGTCAACGCATTCGTCGCAAATATAAACCTCAGGGCCTGCAATCAGCTTTTTGACCTGATCCTGGCTTTTGCCGCAGAATGAACATTTTAATCGACTATCGTCATGTTTTGCCATACCGGTATCCTCCACATTGGCGGACGTGATTGCCTTGAGACCCTTCGATAGGTTGCTTGCCTGGTTTACCCGTTACAAACGGCCCGAACAGGATCCGCTAAATTATAGTTAATATGATACTAGGCTTCTTGTGCCTCTTCAACTCTTGTAATAACTTTATCCACCATGCCGTACGCAACACCTTCTTCAGCCGACATGATGTAGTCTCTATCGGTATCCTTTTCGATTTTCTTTAATGATTGGCCGGTATGGTGAGACAAGAGTTCATTAATCAATTTTTTCATGCGGTTAATTTCAGCCGCCTGGATTTCAATATCCGTGGCCTGGCCTTGCGCGCCACCCAGGGGTTGGTGGATCAGGATGCGCGAGTGCGGCAGCGCCATCCGTTTGCCGGCGGTTCCGCTGGCAAGAAGGAATGCACCCATGCTGGCAGCCTGGCCAAGGCAGATTGTAACGACATCTGCACGGATATGCTGCATTGTATCGTATATGGCGAAACCGGCGGTAACGCTGCCACCCGGGCTGTTGATGTACAGCATAATGTCTTTTTCCGGGTTCTCGGAATCCAGCAAAAGCAACTGGGCAACGATGAGGTTTGCCACCATATCATCTACCGGGGTGCCCAGGAAGATAATCCGTTCCCTTAAAAGGCGTGAAAAGATATCAAACGACCGTTCACCGCGGGTGGATTGCTCAATAACCACAGGAATATAAGCGTATGGGTTGATGACATTCCCGCCGTTTGGATTGGATGCGTTGGGATTATAGATAGAACTCATTTTGAACCTCTCTCCTATCGGTAGCGATTGCAACGGGTTTGATGATTAGTCTTCGGCTAAAACCTCGTACTCTTCTTTTTCAAGGGTGCTGGCGACCGCAACGGCCTCAGCCGGGTTTTTGGTTTCAGCCTGGGTATCTTTCACATAGTTAATTTCCGCTTTACCCAACAGGAAATCAACAATTTTCTGGCTCAGAATCTGATCCGTCAGGGCTTGCGCTGCTTCGGGGGAATTGGCAAGCTGTTTCATGGCCAGTTTTTCATCAATGTTGCGATCTTTGGCCAAAGCGGCAACCTCGGCCTGAAACTCTTCAGCCGTAACCGTAATGCCTTCTTGCTTTGCAATGGCGCTAAAAGTCAGGCTGGTTTGGATGCGACGAAGGGCTTCCTGGCGAAGGTTCTGCCAGATTTTCTCATGCCCTTGGGAGTCCACGAACTGCTCCCAGTTCATCCCTTGCGATTTCATCCGCTGCTGGACTTCCGCCAATAAAATGCGGGCTTCGCGATTAATCATCGCATCCGGTACGTCCATCTTGGCTTCATCAACCACTTTATCAATGACGGCCTTTTGTTTGCGGAATTCGTTTTCAATATCCACGCTTTTTTGGATAAAGCCTTTCACTTCATCCTGAAGTTGCTGGAGGCTCTCGTAAGGCCCGCACTTCTTGGCGAGTTCGTCATTGAGTTCCGGGACGACCTTCTTTTTAATCTCGTTGATTTTTACGGTAAAGTCCGCAGGTTTTCCGGCAAGCGATTGATCATGGTAATCGGTGGGGAATTTCACCTGAATGGTAAACTCTTCGCCAATTTTATGGCCGGGAATCTGGTCTGCAAATCCTTCGATAAAGTTATTGTTGGCTAAATCCAATTGATAATTCTTTGCGGAGCCGCCGCGGATCAGTTCGCCATTTACAGCGCCGGTAAAATCGATATTGACCACATCGGTCTTTTCGGCCGCGCGGTCAATGACGGTCTCCAGAGAGGTTAACCGCTCAACAATGGAGCTAATCTCGTTTTCGTATTGCTCCGGTGCGGCTTCGTACTCGGGAACATCCACTTTTAAACCGTTCAAATCCGGCAAGGTCACTTCCGGACGAAGCTCAACAGAAGCCTTTACCGTGAGTGGTTGGCCGACTTCGAAATTGTAGTTTTCGATTTGCGGTGGCGCGATCACATCCAGTTGATGCTCGCTGATGGCATCGGCAAACGCATGGGGAAGAACCCTGTCCAAGACTTCCTGTTTAATCCGATCCACGCCGACGGCTTTTTCAATCACCTGGCGCGGAGCCTTCCCGCGACGGAAACCCGGAATATTGAGGCGCTGCCCTAAACGCTTGCAAGCCTTGTTATATTCCAGGCCGGCGTGTTCGGCATCAATCTCTAAACTAATTTGGGCAACCGTGTTATCAGCTTTTTCTACATCAACTTTCATGGGATCCACATTCTCTAATAGCAATATTGAAACGCGTTTATCTTAATACAAAAGTCACAAAAAAATAAATAGCGGGAGACGAGGCTCGAACTCGCGACATCTTCCTTGGCAAGGAAGCATTCTACCACTGAATTACTCCCGCTTGAGCGTTCCTTATTATAATGCACAAAAAATTTCAGATACAAGTCCACTTGCAGAATTGTTAAATTAAAGATGAGTGACTTGGAGGGTTCTCTTTCTTTGCCAGGCTGTCCAGATAGAGTGTCCTTCAAATAGATCATTGGCCTTGCGTCTGATCCTCGGTACAATGGAGAGAAATGGCCCTATAGCTCAATGGTGGAGCAGGCGACTCATAATCGCTTGGTTGTAGGTTCGAATCCTACTGGGGCCATTTTATGCGGATTTATTTTCAGGTCGACGGATGAATCGGTTTACATTTTTAGGCCGATTGTTTTCTTTTATAGGGAAAGGGGAAAATAGAAAGTAAACCTCTATTTTTGTGCGGAAAGTCAGGAGAGTGGAAGTATGGCCGTATTGACTGGAAACAGCGCTGCGAATCGTTTAAATGGCACAACTTCGGCGGATACGCTGAATGGCCAAGGCGGGAACGATACACTTGTGGCTTCTTCCGGAAATGATCTCCTGATAGGGGGAACAGGAAATGATGTGCTTTATGGCGATGCCGGTAATGATACGTTTTTGGAAACTGCATCCAATGGGGCGGATACATTAAATGGCGGCACAGGTACGGATACCGTGAATTATGATGACAATTCCCTGTCGGCGGTATCTTTAAATGTGTTTACCGGTAAAACAGTCCGCAATGGGCAAACGGATACGTTGATTAGTATAGAGAGAGTTATCGGTACTGATTCCTTGGCGGATACGCTTATTGCTACCGGTTTGACCGGGAATCTGTCCATTAACTTAGCCAACGGCGTTCTCTCTGGAACTGCCAGAGGGTTTGTTTCCGCAACCAGGTTTGAACACGCCATTGGAGGCTCCGGTAACGACTTGATTACGGGTACCAGCGGCGTGAACACCTTAAATGGCGGTTTGGGCAATGATACGCTGGTTGGCGGCGCAGGAAATGATTTGCTTATCGGGAATGATGGGGATGATGTGTTTAGGGAAACGGCCAACAATGGGGCAGACACTTTAAATGGCGGCTCGGGAACCGATACGGTAACGTATGATGACAATACTTCAGCTTCGCCGGTGACGTTGAATATTACGGCAGGAATGGCTGTGCGCAATGGGCAGATGGATACGTTGATCGCCATTGAACAGGTTATCGGGAGCGATGCGACATCGGATACGATTACCGCGGTTGGGGATAACGGGGCAGTTTCGATTAATTTAGGCAATGGGGTCATTGTTGGCGCGAATTCAGGGATTGTGCTGGCTACCCAATTTGAACATGCCACAGGCGGCAACGGAAATGATTTACTAATCGGTTCATCCGAAAATAACTCCCTGGTGGGCGGTGCTGGCAATGATACGTTGCAAGGGGGTATTGGCCAGGATACATTGCGTGGCGGCAGTGGAAACGATACGTTAATTATTGATAGCGCCAGCCATGGGGATGTGCTGGATGGCGGGGACGGTTTCGACACCATTAAGAACACCAGTGCAACCGCGAATATAACCTTTTTTGTGGGAAGCAATACAATTAGAACCGGCGCCGTGAACCATACTTTTTCAAATATCGAAGCAATCGAGTCCGTTTCTGGCAGCAATGATACCATTGATGCCTCTACAGAAACCGGCGCTGTAACCATCAACCTGGTGAATGAAACCATGAGTTCCGCCGGTGGATCCGATGTGGTTTCCATCATCGGGTTTGAGCATGTCATCGGGTCTGCGTATAACGATGTGGTCATCGGTATTGATTCCGGCAGTTCCGTAAACGGGGGTGGCGGAAACGACACTTTGTATGCGCTGAGTACAACCAATCTCACGATTAACGGCGGGGCCGGGGATGATCGGATTGATTTTGGCTCCGGTGTGGATTATGAAGGTACATCAACTATAATCGGGGGCGCAGGTTATGACCGGATTACGGTTGCTTTTCCCGTCATCCTGAATGTTGCGAATAACCAGGTGCGGATTGATGATAATTGGGGTGGTGATGGAATTCTTGTTCTGGATAATACGATGGAGGCGATTGAGGCAACCGGTGGCGGCCTAATCGATGGAAGTGGTTTAACGGGCTCCGGTTTTACGGTCAATATGTCTGCCGGCACCATTAACGCGACAACCTTATCGGTGACTAGCGTTACCGGTTTTCAACATGTCATCGGTTCCGACTTCAATGATTCCATAACGGCCGCCTTGGCGGGAGGCACCCTGAAGGGGGGTGCCGGTAACGATACCATTACAGGCGTATCTGGTGGAGGGATGTCCGGCACGACGGAATTTTGGGGTGGGGCCGGTAACGACCTGATGAACGGTATGGATAGCGAGGATACGTATATTTTCGAAGATGCCTGGGGGACGGATACAATTATAGACTTGCCGGACAGCAATACCGGATGGACGACCCTGGATTTTAGCAGGGTTACTGCCGGTGTAACGGCAAACCTGTTGGCTGGCATCATTACGGATGCCAGTGGTAATCACACCATCAATGTCGAGGACTGCCCGGTAAACCGGTTTATTGGCACGGCCGGGGATGATGGCGTGATACTCAACGGAACCGCTCTCACACGTTTCCACGCTGGGCTGGGTAATGATTCGTTCTTTAACTTTACTGCCGAAAATTACCATGTGGATTGTTATGATACGGGCGGCAGCGATTTCATCGAGTTCTGGAATGATACCGAGGGCTTTGCCTTTGCCGATGTCCAAATCCAGGTAGAGGACTTTTATCTGGCAGATGGCAGTGGCGGGCAGGATGGCCTGGTGGATACCCTGATTTTGCGCTTGGGCACCGATCCGGATTATTATTCCTATATTACAATCCACCATTATTTTGATAACACCAGTGCCGATGACGACCTCTCCGGCCCGGGGAGCGGCTGTATTGAATTGATGAAATTTTCCGATAATATTGCCGTGTCCTTTGCGGATATTCAAGCCGCTTTTGCCTAGAACGCCTGTGATGGACAAGCAGGAAGCTATCAACCTGCTAAACAGGGAGTTGGGCCGCTATAGCCAAATGCCTCATTCTGAGTTGCAAAAATTTATAGATGAGGACTGTTCTTATACTGTTAAGGGCGTGTCCGGGAATACATACCAGGTTAAAATCAATGTGCTTTGGGATCATGTCAAAGAAAAAAGCGATATTCGGATAATCGGATCGATTGATGATGGCAGATTTTGGTCATTAACCACTTATTTCCCGTTGACTCAAAGTGCCTTGGTATCGGACACATAGCGGATTTATCAACGGGACAGCCATCAGTCTGTCATAAAAGTTTGCTATAGTCCCATCAGAGAAAACATGGATTCGAAAATGTTGGGACGTGTGAAGTTTTCTGCGGTCCATTATCTTAACTTGGCTGTAGGACAAAGAGTACGGAAAAGTAATGCTGGATCTGACAATGGAAAGCGTTTTTCCATGGATTACCTAGTGATTGACCGTCCACTTGTGGTGAATCAGGGTAATAAAATTAAAATTTTATTGCATTTACAGCCGGAGGAGGTGAGCCGGCCCCAGCCTCAACAAGCGCTTTGGGCTACTTTTGCGCCGAATCAGGAAGGTATTATTTCCAATCTCTCCATTCGCGATAAACTACTGATAGGTACTTATAACGTGCATAATACAACCCGACAGGAGTTGCCTTCCACCAAGCCCAAACCGGAGACGGATATTGAGGCAATGGCCACGGTGATAGCCAAGGGAAATTTCGATTTGCTGGCCCTGCAAGAAGTGGATGTTGTAAGTGACCCTGTTGATGGCAGTATTTTAAGTGAGCCACGTAAGCGGCAACTGTTTTTTATAAACCAGCAGGGTATGAACAATTGGTATGCCCGTATTGTAGATATCCCCGATAATGATGCATGGCGTCAACGCAATTCCCATCGTGTTGAAAATATGGATCTTTTCCCTGAGCCGCCTGACTCGGCAGAAAACTTCCTGAAAGGAACTGCCTTACTGGATGAGCTGAACAAGCGTTTTTGGAAGGATCAGTATTTTATCCTGCCGTTTTCAACCAACTCCGACCGCGGGATGGGACAGGTGATCCTGTTCCGGAAAAGTCGATTCCGGTTGCTACGCACCATGGAGTTTTATCACCCTGTTTTCAAACGGGGGTTTGTTGGGGCGTTGTTTAAAACCAAGCCGATGAGTGATGCCACAATTCCAGAAGAATCATTATGGGTGTTTACCGTTCATCTTAAGTCCCTCCTGGGTGGTAAGCGGGCGGAAGCCATCCGTCTTGAGGAGGCTAAGAAAATTCGGGAAATTATTAATCGGTTGTATCAGAAAGAACCTCAAGCCAAATTCATCATCCTGGGCGACTTCAATGAACCCCATAACGGGAAGGCCTTTGATATTATTCTTAATGGCAGCCCGGTTGTTCCGGCGCTGAACAAATTATTTTGCGTCCCCAACGATCAGCAAACCTATTGTTATAATCGCCCCAGTAAGACCCATTCTGCGCTGGATAATGCGAATTATGCGATTGTGGATCATATTATTGTGAGCGCAACGGTTCAGAACCAGATTAGCGAATTAAGGGCCAAAACCTACGGCAATTTTACTCGCCCCGGTGATCCGAATGGCAACCCATCCGATCATCGACCCGTGTACGTCAAGTTTATCCCGCAAACGCAGGCTTTAAACGTGGCAACCAATGCTTTTATGCAACAGGTAGTTTAACTTAAAGCCCAAGCAGATGGGTTTTATCCTTGGTTCGGCGGGCAAGCTGCTGCTGATCACGCATTTGGCGGCGTAATGTAGGCGTTAGGTTTTCGAGCGCGTTTTTTAAACGCTGGTTAATGCTTTTGGAACACTCCGAGCAATGTTCCCGGTCAGACGAGCCCTTCAACTGAACATAGCATTGCTTACAGCGGTGTTCGTTATTTTCAAACAGCAATTTGTCCCCAAAGCGGCCTTCTCTTGCCATCAGCCAGATATAAATTTCCGGGATACCTGTATCCTGGGTCAACTCATTTAAATTAAATGGGGCGCTTTGAGAAAGGCGGAGTCTACGAAGCAGGTAACGATGCACCACGTTAAAAGCCTCATCGCACTCTAATGCGCAATTGCGACAAAGAACAGCCATTTTGCCTTTTGTTTGCGCATCATATGGGGTGTTGCAATTTCTGCAACGTTGCCTCAGTAACATGAAATACTTCCTCTCAAAGGATCGATTCCCAATTGTGGGAGCGTTTATGTTCTCTAATGTGTTTGGTGTATCGAAAAAACTTGAGGGAATCTTTAAACTCCTTCATAAAAATTAATTTCACGATAAAAAAATTCTCTTGTGGGTAGGGCATATTTCATCGATCTGAAAAATTAAAAAAGAAAGCCGCATTGAGCGGGTCAATGCGGCGGAATTTAGGGCGGGGGTAAAAAGGTTTAGAACTTGGTTATTTTAATCGTGTTACTGTAGGCGGAACCCCCATGAGCATTGGTTGCCCTCACTTTAAAATAAATATCGGTGGTCATCGGGCGTCGGCCGATTTCGTATTTAAAGGCCTTGGTATTGGCAGCCAGGATTTTAATGCGGCGAAATTTCCCGGTGGCGGTGCTGGCAGCCCATACCTCGTACTTTAGCTCGTCATCCGCATTATCCGTCCAGGTCAGGTTCGCGTATCGGATATCGAACCGCTTGTCCTTCACCGTTTCCGGCTTACCAGCCAGATTCGTCGGGGCCTTTGGAACGGTTAACGGATCAGCGGGTTTTGTGGGGGGCGGGGTCGGCTCCGGATCGGGAGTGGGGGCTGGGCTTCCCGGTGCGCCAACGGCAGCCATGGCATTTTTAATATTGAGCGCGCCACCGCTCAGGGTTTTGCCGTTCAGATAGCCGGCTTTGCGGCTGGCGTCCAGCAACACATTCTTGACCTGGCTATTGGTTAATGTGTGGTTTTTTGCCCAAACCAGCGCAGCGGCGCCAGCAACGTGGGGCGCGGCCATGGAGGTTCCATTAAAGAGTTTGTATCCGCCACCGCGAATGGTACTCAGGATCCCGGATCCCGGCGCGGCGATATCCACGGTTTTTGCGCCGTAATTGGAGAAGGATGATAACTCGTCAGAGGAGGTAATTGACGCCACTGAAATGACATTAGGTACTTCATACCCCTGCGGGTAGTACATCTGGCTGTCGGTGTCGCGGCTGTTGTTGCCTGCTGCGGCTACAAACAGGCGGCCTGCCTGGTGGTTTCTCTGTAATGCCTCCTGCATGGCCTGGGAGAAGTTGCCTCCGCCCCAACTGTTGTTGCTTACGTGGGCGCCGTTGGCTGTCGCGTAATCCAGGGCTTTAATGGCGGAACTGGTTGGGCCACTGCCTTTGCTATCCAAAAATTTAAGCGGCATGATGCGCACGTCGGCCGTTCCCACAACCCCGGCAATCCCCTGGCCATTATTAGTGGCTGCGGCAATGGTTCCTGCGCAATGGGTTCCGTGATTGTTGTCATCCATCGGGTCGTTATCGTTGTTCACAAAGTCCCAACCCCGAATGTCATCAACATAACCGTTTTTATCGTCATCCACATTATTATTGGGAACTTCTTTGCTGTTTCCCCAGATGCGGCCTGCCAGATCCGGGTGGGTATAATCCACGCCAGAGTCAATCACCGCCACGACAACCCGGTTTCCAGCAGACTTGAAGTTGTCCCAGGCTTCCGGCGCATCAATATCCACGCCGGCCTTGCCGCTCTGCCCGGTATTGTGCAAGCCCCAGAGTTTACTAAAATCGGTATCGTTGGGGATGGCATTGGCCTGCACGATGTAATTAGGCTCTGCGGCCATAACTTGGGGAAACTGCTTAATTTGCGGCAGCATTTGCTGAACCACCGGGTTGCCTTCCAGCTTTACCCGGATCCAGCCGGATCGATTCAGACGCTCCAATGGCTTGATTCGTAAACGGTTAAAAACATCCTGTGCGGCGGCAGCCTGCACGTTCGGGTTCATTTTTATCAATAACTCCCCAGGGACAAAGGCAGGCATGGTTTGTTGTGCATCCGCCTGCAAGGCTACGGGTACAACAAACGCTGCCTGTAACAACATAAACGAGCATAGCGCGGCTATCGAGCGCTTGGCCCGAGGAAAGAACTGAAAAGACAATCCTCTACTCCTTCTTTTGGTAACTCTTCTAGCTGTCAACATCCCCGCTAAGAATTCGCCACCGGGATTAATCGGTTGCTTGAAGAACGGGTACTGTGTTTATGGCATACGTTAAAATTGAAATCAAACAAGCGCGGCCATAAAACAAAGCTGAGCCTGCCTTTAGATCTTCTTTGTTTTTGAAACGATGACAGGCATTTGCCGAACGGGCACAGCCATAAAAATTTGCTCAAAAAAATTTTTGCGGTGCTACTTCAATAAGCCATCCGGCATGGTAAAACCGGAAATACCGCGGAAGACTTTGATAAAATCTTCAAAGCTGAGGGTAAAAACTTCCTTTGCCGTATCGTGGGGATTTGCCAATGTAATTTCGCGTTTTGCTAAATCAAACCCGCGTATAGAATACGTATGCTCTCTATAGAAAGCCTTCCAACTTTTGTCCGGGTTAATCAGATAGATAAAATCATGACGTCTATCCCCAATATCTGGGAGCTTCTCTGGCGTATAAGCGCAGATAATAGACTTGTTATAAACTTCCGGTTGAGATAGGTCTGACAAGAATTGTTCCAAGTCCTTTAGAGCGTTTGGGTTAGCTTTAAAAGGATCAGTTTTTTGGACAATTTTCCCTGTAGGAACGTTAAACCGTGCTTTTTGTTGAATAGGCTTTCCGCCAAACATATCCATAAAGGCACGCTCACTTAAGTCACCCTTGATTTCAGGAACAGCCTTGGCATAAGCTAACTCCAGGAGCTGTATAGCTAAAGGGCCCTGCACAGGTACTTTTTTCCTCCATTCAGCCCCAAGTTCCCTAACATTAATTTGTGACTTTAGGCCGCTTGGAAAGGTCACTGTGTACTCTTCAACTTTTTTAGATCGATTTTTGTACTTCATTTCGATTTTAATTGTGCTAAGCAGTTGCTTTCCCATAGGATGATGCAATATAGCGTCTAAGGCGGACAGAAAATAACAATTATCCATCGTGCCCTGTTTAAAACTTAATTTTTTCAAATCATCGCCATAAATAAACTTGAACAGTTCATCTTCACTCATTGGCTTATGAAGTTGGACTGGTTTTGTGACGTTGGCTGGCGGAGCTGGCAAACTCACGGTTTTCTGTTGGGGCTCCGGTTTGGGGGCGGCCTCATCGGGTTTAACTGGGGCCGGTTCAGGTGATGCTTCAGGTTCGCCGGTAAAAATGCGGATGAAACCGGAGAAAAAACTTTGAATATGCTTCCAAGCACCGCTCAATACATTTTTAACGCTGTTGATCAGATCCCCCACGCATCCCAATGGACGGCCTTTTTCATTCTCTTTTGCTGTCGTGCTGGTGGTTGCCGCCGCAGCACCATAGCGTATTGTTTGCATTGGTTTACCATGCCGCGAGCTTGCCCTGTTTGCAAGGTGCGGTGGCGAATAGGCATTTATGGAAGCATACAGCGTCATCAGCAGTTCTCTCTGAATAGCGAATCTATCCAATTAAAACTGCTCAAACCGGTTTGTTGTTAGCGCGAAGAGATTTTATTTAAGAATACGTATATTCAATCCGTTCACGGGCTTCGCGGATGCGGGCATACTCCGGATCTTTGAAGAAGGCGGAGGTCGCCGTCGACATTTTACCGCTGTACTTGGTCAGCTTCTTCTGATTGTAGGGCAGGCGAGTCGCAACGCTTTGGAAGAAGCACAGCTGGCCAATCCGGACGCCGGGGTAAAGCTGGATCGGGACGGTGCTGACATTGGACAACTCAAAGGTCAACGCGCCACGAAAACCGGGATCTACAAACCCTGCGGTCGCATGGATTTGCAAGCCCAGCCGGCCCCAAGTACTGCGGCCTTCCAAACGGGCCGCCAAGTCCAGGGGAACCCGGATATATTCCAGCGTGGAAGCCAGCGCAAACTCGCCGGGGTGCAGCACAAACGGTTGGGTCGGGTTTACCTTAACGGAAGCCACACTTTTCAGCGTTTCTGCCGCAAGGGCTTCCGGCCCGCGGATCATGTCCATGTGCGTCAGGTTGGCACGTTTTAGCACCTGAAACTCCGTGCCCAGCCGAACATCTACTGATGTGGGGCCAAACTGCTCCTCAGGATGAATAAACGGGGTGATGATGATCCGTTTTTCCGGATCTTTATCCAGGAGGCGTTCCAGAATCTGGGTTTCGTTTAAAATCATCGTCGGCCGTATCCTTTCTAGCGCTCAACCAGCATATGCTGCTCGGCTTCCTGATGGGAGAGTACCCGGTGAACTTCGGAGGTTT
The DNA here is from genome assembly GCA_937922745.1 of uncultured cyanobacterium. Taxonomy (GTDB): domain Bacteria; phylum Cyanobacteriota; class Vampirovibrionia; order Vampirovibrionales; family JAGQHJ01; genus CALAJO01. The sequence goes on along the minus strand of CALAJO010000146.1, from coordinate 40,537 downwards.
CAATGCTCTTAAGCAGGTTAATATCCAGTTCAAGGATATTCTGCTTTAAAACTGCCCAACCAATCGGCTGTTCGGTAATCAGTGCGCTGTAGAGCCAGTGGAAGGCATTATCCAACTTGAACATCCACCCCGCGTTAATAATTTCGCGTGGCGTTGCTGCGGCCTCGCCTAACTGGTTGAGCAGCGGGTAGATAGTGGCCTCTTCGTCCAATTGGTTCAAGTGTTCGCGCAGTTGCTCTGCCTGGTTATCCAACGAGGGGATAGCGCTGATAAGAACGCCATTTGCCAGCCGTTCCTGCAAGGCTGAAACGCGTGAGAATGATTTTTCGGTAAATGCTAAGCGCTCGGGAATCACCTTCTCAACCAGGCGGAGCAGTTCATCTTTAATATCGTCCTTGCCGAAGATCTGGACGGTTTCTTCCGGCGCCGTAAAGTGGGGCTGCTGCCTTAGGCGCTCAACCGCCTGGTGCAGGATAACCAAATCCTTATTCACAATGCCGAAGCGGTTTAAGCCTTGGAAAAGAACCGGCTCAACCCCCCAAAGCGCGTCCCCGTCATCTTTCAGGATGGCCTGGATGACATAGTAGCTGTAGTAGGCCGGCCCCAGCAGGCGTAAGCTGATAAGCGGGGCAACGTAATTGATCTTGGGTTCGGGGAGATGCATATCTTCCAACAAAGCATACAATTGCAGGGTTTTATTGCAGAAAAATTTGGAGAACTGTTGCAGTAACCCGACCCAGTGCAGCGGTGTTTCAAGTGACCGGATATTGAGGGGCTCAACAATTAAATCTTCCGAGGAAGGGATGGGCGCCGCCTCACCGTTAGAGGGCAAAACAACCAGCGTTGGGGCTTCCGGGAGGAGCTTGTTCAGGTGGAGGTTCCCCATAAATAACTCCACTTCCGGCGCTAGTGTGTTTTGACTTAACGGGTCAATGGCGTTTGCTAATGCTTCTGTCCGTTTGCGAATAGCGGGAAAAACATCCTGAAGCAGTGTATCCGCCAGGTTATCTTCTGTAGGGGATTCATCAAACAGCGCCAGCAAGCTGTTACGCTGGCTGAATAAGTCTGCTTTTGTTCCCTCAAGCTGGGTTTGTAATGCCGAAAGATACGGCTTTATGCTGGGCTGAACCGTCAAATCAATGGTTTCAATCTGATGCTCAACGCGCACCAAGTCTTCAACCAATTCAAACAGGAGGCGTTTCAGGAGCGTTTTGTTCATCTGCGGCATTACCTATTCTCTATTTCGCTTTTAACGTCATTAGGATTGTCTGCAAACCGGCTTCCGGTGCGCATAACCCAGCGCCGAAACCCACGGGGTCTTTGGGTGCAAATGACTCCAAGCACAGTATAGAGAAGAGATGGTTTGAGCAACAAGCCTTTGTAAACGCTTGTTATTTAAGAAATGATAAGCGTTTCAAGGCATCACCGGCAGTATAAAGCGATCCTGTGACGACTTTAAGTGTCAATGCGGAAACCGGCATATTCAGGAAGCGATCGAGAGAGGTGATTTCCAATGTTGTGTTTTCAGGAAGGGCTGGGCTGAGGGCTTTTATCAGGTCTGCCGGAGCATGGAACCGGTTGGGCTGGGAAGGCTCAATCAGGTAAACCTCTTTTGTGTTCGCATAGGTTATTAAGGTTTCCAGATGAGAGGTTGGTCGGGAGGCCGTTAAACTAAGCCCCCAGAGAATACTGTAATCCGGCAGATCATGCTGTAAAGTGTCCAGTAATGTGTGGATCCCTGCTGCATTATGGGAGCCATCGACCAGGAGTTGCTGGTTTAAGAATAGTTGCAGACGTCCTGGCCAGTTAACGCTGGCAATTCCTGATGAGAGCCGTTCGGGTGCAACCGGCAGACTTGTCTGGCATGCTTCAATTACACGCAAAACCAGCGCCAAATTATGAAGTTGATAACGGCCGAGTAAAGGGAGCCTATAGGTCATTGCATTTTGTGTATCATCTATCAGCCGATGGGCTTGGTATTGATCAAAAACCAATGGCCCAACCTTCAAGCAGTCGGCATTGCTAATGGTAAGCGTGGTCTTTTCGGATTGGGCCTTTTCAGTCAATACCTTCAATGCATCGACGTGTTGTTGACAGATGACGACAGGCGCACCCGGTTTGATGATGCCGGCTTTTTCCGATGCAATGGCCGCTAACGTCGATCCCAGGCGCTCCATGTGATCCATGGAAATAGAGGTAATCACACTGGCTAAGGGTCTCCTAATGACGTTCGTGGCGTCTAATCTGCCGCCAAGCCCGGTTTCAATGATTGCCACGTCCACGCGGTGTTCGGCAAACAAGGCAAACGCCATGGTTGCAATAAACTCGAAGTAAGTCAGCCAATCCGCGCGTTGGGGCAGGGCTTTATGCATCGCGTTCAAGACCAGGCTCGCTGTTTGGACAAACTGATCCGGTGTAATCAACTGCCCATTTAGCTGGATACGCTCGCGGACATCCATTAGATGCGGACTGATGAATAACCCGGTTTGGTAGCCAGCGTGCCGGTAAATGGATTCCAGCATGGCACAGACGGATCCCTTCCCGTTGGTGCCGGCGACATGAATCGTGGGAACGGCGTCCTGCGGGCAGCCCAATTGCTGAAGCACCTTTTCAATCCTATCCGTGCCCAGTTTCATCACGGACACATCCAGCGCATGCAAGAAATCCAGGCACTCTGGGTAGGTTTTAAAAGGGGGTGTGGTCGTCAGCATAGGCGTCCTGATTTTTGGGGGATCATTCTGCAACTATTCTAGCAAACACAAGGGGAGAACGACTTTAGATGAAAGCGCCCATTAAGGGCTCCTTCCATCCAAGCGGAGGACTTTTGCTGCAAGCCTATTGGAGAGCGTAGAAAATAGTGGATAATAGTATCAGTTGTCTGTGGAGAGAAAATTTGGCTTATCACCCTCAATGGATGTCGATGGCGGACCCGATTCACGGGGTTATCCGTCTTAACCGGCGTGACGAAAACCAAAACCTGTTGATGGAGGTGATGAATAGCCGCGCGTTCCAGCGTTTGCGCCGCATTCGGCAGATGGGGCTGGCAGAATTTGTATTCCCTGGGGCGACGCATAGCCGGTTTGTACATAGCATCGGGTCTGCCTGGTTGATGCTGAAAACCATTACGCATCTCCGGGAGTATCCGGAAACCCGTTCCATGCTTAACGCCTCGTTTGAGGATACGGGGATTCCACTGGAGCAGCTATTGCTGGTCAGTATCTTGGTCCATGATATCGGGCATACACCGCTTTCACATACTTTAGAAGATATCCTTGACCTGAAAAACCAGGATTTGCTGCATGATACGTACTGGAATCGGCTAATCCTGGAGCAGGATGAGCAATTGCAAAAAATCTGGGGGCGTTCAGCGCCCAAAATGCCAGAGGCGGTTGCCCGGTTTAGTGGTTGGGGCCCTGAAGAAAAGCCGCATTTTATGGCCGACCTGGTGTCCAGCCAGTTGGATATGGATCGCCTGGATTACTTGTTGCGCGACAGCCACTATTTAGGGGTACAGTATGGCCGGATTGAAGTTGAGCGGATTATCACGAACTTATCCATTGGCAAAACCGCAACAGGGGATAAAGTCATCGCCGTAAGGGAAGAAGCCTTGCCCGCGGTGGAGCATTACCTTTTTGGGCGTTACCAGGCGTATAAGATGGCGTTGCACTCTTTAGACAAGGCATCGGAAATGCTGATGAAGATGACTCTGGTGCGTTTTCGGTGGGTTAGAGAAAACGGCATCGAGCCGGGACACACGGCAGACTTGCTCTATAAGCTGATGGTCGATGGCCGGAGCTTGACGGTAGAAGAATACCTGATGATGGACGACTGCTACCTGTGGGACAAAATCAATCTCTGGGCGCATTACTCCGAGGATCCGCTGCTGAAAAACCTGGCGCAGCGTTTGCTAGGCCACGACTTGTTTAAATACGTGGAAATTAACGCCGCCGAAAATGGTGAATTGGAAGCGGCCATTCAGCCGGTGATTGAAGAAATGCAGCATTATTACCAAACCCGTGGCCTGTCCTTCGAGTTTGGGTTTGACCGGATGGCGGTCGCGCCGAAACCACTTTACCAGCCGTCGCCGCATAAGCCTCCCATTTGGATCCGTCGGAAAGAAGGCATCCTCGCCGATTTCTCAGATGTGTCGTCCTTGCCGTTGCGGCAAGATACCCATCACGAACGCCGGTACTTGCTGTTCGTCTGGGATCGGGAAGCCAAGATGCACCTGGATAAATTGCTTAACCAGCACTTCTATAAAAAGGTTTAGGCGGGCTTGCTCCCGTAAGGCTTTGGTTTCCAAACCGAGACATGGCCGTAATACCCGCCGGCCAGCGTATGGTAACCCTGGTTCCTCAGTTCCAGAAAAGCGGCCTGAACCTCGCGAGGCGGGATATTCAGCAGGCGGGCAAATGTCATTAGCGAGGGGAGAAGTACATGTTCCTGCGCCGGATCGGTTGTGCTATCCAGAATTTGCTGGATATAGCCGGTGGTGGTTTCGCCATGCTGCACCGGCGGAAAATGCGATAAATCCATAATCTTGGCCGTGGTGTTTTTCCCGTCGGCGGGTTGCGTTTTTTTCATACCTGTTCTCCCGGTTGTCAAAACGGATTGATTTGATGGAACTTGCGCTCCAGGAGTTTGCGAATATCATTGGCGCTCAGCGGCTCGGTTTCCCTGTCGAGGTCGGTATATTCAATTCCAGATGTTATGGGGGCTTGTGCAACTACGGACTCCTGCGGGGATAATTTCAGGTTTTGCCGATTGCGGGCCAGTATATCTGTCATAAGCAGCACTCCCATCGTTCTGTAATACGGTTATCCCATCGCCGATAAAACGATTCTGTTAATTTTTCTTATAAACTCCCATGCTCAATTATAACAAAAGATAGCGGAAGTGAATACCTTCCCTTGTATGAATGCTATCATAAGGCATCCTTACTATCCGGTATTCCAAGGCAGACGAAGCAAGATAAAGCGCTGGATTTTGAAATGGCTTGGGTTTATTTATTGATTGCAGGCTTGCTGGAGATGGGGTGGGCCGTAACGCTTAAGTATACGGATGGGTTTACCCGTCTCTGGCCCACTGTAGGTACAGTTATCCTAATGATTTTGAGCTTTGTTGCTTTGGCGCAAGCGGTTCGCACACTGCCTTTGGGTACGGCCTACGCTGTCTGGACCGGGATGGGCGTTGTTGGGACGGTTATTTACGGCATGGTTTTTTGGCATGAACCGCGGGATCTATTCCGGGTGGTGTGCTTATTGTTGGTGTTGCTGGGCATTATGGGGCTAAAAGTTGCAAGCGGGGCAAAAGGCTAATTTTAATCCGGTGTGGAATGCAAACCGGCCTTTTTTATGGCACAGTGTATCGACCCGTGGCAATACGGTGTTCCAACCGGGTTAAAAAGAAGGTGGGGATGGTATGAATATTTGTGCCAAGGATATTATAACGCGGCAGGTGGTAACGGCCAGGCCGGAGATGACCTGCAAGGAAGTAGCCGATTTGCTGATTCGGCATCGTATAACCAGTGCGCCGGTCATCGACGCCGAGAAAGGATTAGTGGGCATGATTACGGTACAGGACGTCTTGACAGCCGGTCTGTGCATTAGGGGAGCCCAGGCGAAGAAAAGCGGGCATTCTTTGGATAGCAGTTTATCCAAGGGTGCCGAGTTTGATATTAACCATGCCCAAGGCTGCGCCAGTGTGTACATGAGCCGAGATCTCATAACGGCGTTTCCTGAAACACCGGTGGATGTGTTGGCCCAGCAGATGTATTTCAACCAGGTACACCGGGTGATTATTGTGGAGCCCAATGATCATCAGCCGGTTGGTGTGGTCAGTACGTTCGATTTGCTAAAAATCCTCACAAACCCCTTGCAACCGGATGAGTTCGCCAGTCGGCCCCGGCAAGTGAAACAAACCGTATCCACTATGCAGGAGCAGCCCACGTTACCCTAAGGGGACGGGCGCTGGTTAAAGGCCTTCATCCACTGGCCGAACTGATGCTTGATGGAACGCTGTTGGGCCAGTTCTTCCCGTAACTTCTCCGCACGGCGCAGTTGATGATCGTACTGGTTAATCAGCCGGCCCAACTGTTCCGGTGTCAGGTTGGGGTCATGCAACTGGGCATCCAGGATATTGGTAAGCGACGCCAGATGATGGTTAATGGTCGCCACTTCGTTTCGCAACGGGTTGGGGTTGGGGATAAGAGTCCAGTTGCGCTTGACATTCCCATTTTGTCCCAGGCTGGTCAGGTTGCGAAACATAGATTGCAAGGGGTTGAGCTTGGTGAGCTGCTGATCCAGTTCAAAAATTTTCCGTTTGAGTTGTTGGGAGCGGGTTTCCAGCACTTCTATCTTTTGCTGATACTCCGTGCCCTCGAACTGCCGAAAATGTTTCAGTTGCTCGTATATCTCGTTTAATTCCTGCGTCAGCCGCTCGCGCGTCATCTGCACACGGGTGGTGGGCGTCGGCAAATACCGCTCCAGATGGCGGTTGGCGAGTTGGGAATCCAGGTGATGCAACACCAGGCCGTTTTGTTTTGCACCGGCGGAAGGGGCTGGTTGCTTGAAATTGGGAGGCAATGGATTGGGTTTGGAAGTTTCCGGCTCAGGCTGCTCCAATAAGGGTTGATCCTGGCGCTGTAAATGGCGCGCAATATAATCGCTCAGGGAGCCGACATCGTTGTTGGCATCCGGGTTGGAAAAAAATTGGTTGGCGTTTTGTTCGGACATGTACAAGCCGTGAACCTTGTCTCTCTAACCATGCCCTGCTGTAACTGCCTATAACCAGCGATGGCCGGATAACCTGGCGGACGTTGCTACTCCCCTAGGCAAGGACAGCAGGTGCTAGATGTGTTATCGTATGGATGCACGAATTCTTTAACAGTGGTCTTATTAAGAAAGTCTAATCAGCCTTGAAAGAAATTCAGGTCCATCAGGCCGCAGAGCATAACCTTAAACATGTGGATTTAACCATTCCACGCGATAAGCTGGTGGTTTTTACCGGCGTTTCCGGTTCGGGCAAATCATCCCTGGCGTTTGACACTATTTTTGCCGAAGGGCAACGCCGTTATGTGGAAAGCCTGAGCAGTTACGCACGGCAATATATCGGCCAGTTTGAAAAGCCCAATGTCGAATTTATTGAGGGACTGTCCCCGGCAATTTCCATCGACCAGAAATCGACAAGCCGCAGCCCACGATCAACTGTCGGCACGGTCACGGAAATCCTGGATTACCTGCGGTTGCTGTATGCGAGAATTGGCACGCCGCATTGCCCACATTGCGGCCAGGAGATTTCTCCCCAGTCCTTGCAGCGCATCGTGGAACGCATCATGGCCATGCCGCCCGGTGCCAAGGTACAGATCCTGGCCCCAATCGTTCGAGGGCGGAAAGGGGAGTACCGGGCGCTGTTCGATCAGCTTCGCAAGGAAGGCTATACCCGGGTACAGGTAGATGGGGAGACGTTTTTACTGGAAGAACTCCCTGAGGATTACCGACTGGAGAAGACCAAGTCCCATACCGTTTCGGTGGTAGTCGATCGCATTGTCGTCAATCCTGATTCGGAGGATGTGCTGTTTCGGGTGACGCAAAGTGTGGAAACCGCTTTGAAGAAAGCGGAAGGTTTTGTCATTATCAACCGGGTGGATGCGGAAGATGAAACGCAGCGTTCGGCGCTGTATTCCTTAAACCTGGCTTGTCCTTCCTGCGATACCGGGTTTGAGGAACTGGCCCCACGGATGTTCAGTTTCAACAGCCCGTATGGGGCTTGCCCCGCTTGCGAGGGCTTGGGGATCCGACTGGAGATTTCCGAGCAGTTGCTTGTGCCGGATGTGGAAAAAACATTGGAAGAAGGCGCGATTGCCCCCTTTCAAAAAGCTTTGGGGCGTTATTATCGCGCGTATATCAAGGGCATCAGCAAGCAGCATCATATCCGGCGCACCGTGCCGTTTGAGCGGCTGACCGAGCGCGAGCGGAAACTCCTTTTCTATGGGGAGCAGTCTGGGGAATCGCAACGGATTATTGCCCAGGTTGCCGATGAGCTGAATTTCTCCGAGCGGGGTGAGGAAGAGGATCTTTGGGAAGACTTTGCCTCCAGCTTCGAAGGGGTTGTGCCTATGCTCAAACGGCGCTACCTGTACGGCTCGACAGGGCAAAAGGAATATATTCAGCAGTTTATGGATGAAGTAACCTGCCCAACCTGCCAGGGAACCCGGCTGAAACCAATCAGTCTTTCCGTGAAGCTGGGCAACTACAATATTTACGAGCTGGGCGAGCTGTCTCTGCGGGAAGCGCACCAGGTCACTTCCGAACTGCCTTCGCAGCTAACCGATTTTCAGATGACCGTTGGGCGGGAGCCTTTGTATGAAGTTACTTCGCGGCTTCAGTTCCTTATCAATGTCGGGCTGGAATATCTCACCCTTAACCGCCGATCCTCTACCCTCTCCGGTGGCGAGGCGCAGCGCATCCGCTTGGCTTCTCAACTGGGAGCCGGTTTGTCCGGGGTGTTGTACGTGCTGGATGAACCCAGCATCGGTTTGCATCCCTACAATAACACCCAGCTGATCCAGACATTGAAAAACCTGCGGGACCTGGGAAATTCCTTGATTGTGGTTGAGCATGACGAAGACACCATGCGCGCCGCCGATTGGCTGGTGGACATCGGCCCAGGGGCTGGGCGCCATGGGGGCGAAATCGTGGCCTCCGGCCCGCCGGAGCAAGTGCAGAAAAACAAGAAATCCGTTACCGGGCAGTTCCTGTCCGGCAAGCGAAAATTGGAGCCCCCTGAAGAAGTCCGATCTGGAAACGGGAAATTCCTGACCATTGAAGGGGCAACCTTGCATAACCTCAAGAATGTGACAGTAGATTTCCCATTGGGCAAGCTGATTTGTGTCACGGGGCTCAGTGGCAGCGGAAAATCCACGCTGGTATTCGATTTGCTGTATGGCATTATGCAGCATCAGTTCGGCAAGCATCGTGCCCGCCCCACCGGGTTTAAAAAAGTCAAAGGGCTGGAGCATATCGATAAATTCATCCATATCGATCAATCGCCGATTGGACGCAGCCCACGCAGCAATCCGGCCACTTACACCGGCATTTTTGATCCGATCCGTAACCTGTTTGCCAGTTCCGAAGAGGCGAAGGTGAAAGGCTTCAAACCGGGGCACTTTAGCTTTAACGTAGCCTTGGGCCGCTGCCCGGATTGCCGTGGTGACGGCATGATCCGCGTGGAAATGAACTTTCTGCCGGATGTTTATACGCCGTGCAGCACATGCCATGGTAAACGCTACAACCGGGAAACCCTGGACGTGACCTTCCACGGCAAAAACATTGCCGATGTGTTGCAGATGACGGTGGAAGAGGCCACGGCCTTTTTCTCCGAACAAGGGGCGATTAATCGCCAACTGCAAGTCCTTCAGGATGTCGGGCTGGATTATGTCCAGCTTGGACAGCCGGCCACCACGCTTTCTGGTGGCGAAGCCCAGCGCATCAAGCTGGCGACGGAATTCTGCAAGCGATCAACGGGAAGCACGCTTTACCTGCTGGATGAGCCTACCATCGGCCTGCACTGGCAGGATTTGGAAAACCTGCTGCACATCCTTAACCGGCTGGTCGATGCCGGAAATACGGTCATAATCATCGAACACAACCTGGATTTGATTAAGATGGCCGATCATATCATTGATCTTGGGCCCGAAGGCGGCCATCGCGGCGGGGAAATCGTCGCGGAAGGCAGCCCTCGGCAAGTCGCCCAACACTCAACGTCTTACACGGCGCAATATTTACGCCCAATGATGGGTTTATCGGATTAGTTAGATAAGCTTGCCCCTAAGAAACTCCTGGCAAAGCCACTAGCAGGTTTTGCAGGAGCGCCAAACAAATCGCTTGCCAGGGTGTCTGCATCTTCACCCTCAACGCTGGTTTCTGCAACCTGCTCATCCGTTGTGTCCTGGCCTTCCGGCTGAATTATAGAAGCAAATGCATTTAAAATTTCAGTACTAGCTGGTGCGTTCGGCGTGCCCAATTGCCCAAGCTGTAATTGATGTTGGAACTGTAAGGCATTTTGTTGCACTTGGGCCGGAAGAACCGGCGTGCCGCCAAACGGATTGCTCCACGTTGGGTTCAGTAATTCATTACGTAGTTTGCCAGTTGGATTAAGTTTTGCACCTTCCGCCGCTTGGTTTTGCGGTGGTGGTATGTAAACCTGTTCTTGTCCGCCCCCCACAGGGCCTTGTGTCTGAACCATATACCCCATAGCCTCCTAGAATAACCCGTCTAAAGTTTTCCTAAAGGTATAAAAACGGGATTTTGAAGATCTTTGATGTTTTATTTATAATTGTAAAAGATTTATAATAGTGTCTTTACTCCTCTACCGTACCCTTCTTATAATGGCTTCTTCGATAACAGATTTAGCCAGGTTGGGGAGTATGTTTTTCCCAGTATTTTCTCTATATTACAGGGTTCCTACAGCACAGCAGAATCCAAAAGATAGATGAGAGAGGGAACAGACTGTGTTAAAAAGAAACTTTGACAATCATAAAAAACTGGTTATTCACACAGAGCTGGACAAGAGCGAGTTGGAATTGCTTTCCAAGGTCAGGGGAAAGGTTCAGCCAAAATCCGTACAGCAGTTGTTGCACGATAAACCGGAAAGACGCCGCCGGGTGTACCTGGAATTTCGCTGCCGCAATATGCGTCAGGTGTTTTCCGAACTGGAGCATGCCGGGTTTGATATGACCACGTTAAAACCGTTGCTCTCTAAGAAGGCAAACCAACCGCAGGGTGGATGTCTGGTGACCGGAACCGTTCAGACGATCCTGCGCTTCTTTCGCCAAAAGCCGAAAGTCCTTCGTGCCAGCGTGGATTTTCCAGAGTATTCCTGGCTAAGCACCAGCAAGGAAAACCCGGGCTGGCTGTTCGGCGCGCCGGTAGAAACCCATCCCAGGGAGTTGCATTTGGCACATTGAGGCATGCTGGTTATTCCGCTCCTCGGTCGGCCGGTTGAAAATACAATATCATTGCGAATGGATTGCCACTGTCGGCTGCAATATTTGCTACACTATTGTCAATGGGCAAGTATTGGGAGTGGCAATCCATGGCCAGCAGTATGCAGTTTAATCCGGTTGAAACGCCGCTAGTCATTCTAGCCGAAGGGTGTTTTGGCGCGCATCAATCCAAAACGGGCCTGGGTGTCATTCGGTATGGCCAATGGCCGATTACGGCGGTACTGGATAGCCAACAGGCTGGCAAGACGGTTCGGCAGGCAACGGGGATTGCCCATGATGCCCCGATTATCGCCATGCTGGAAGAAGCGCTTAATTTATCCCCCAAGCCCAAGGCGCTCCTGGTTGGCACCGCACCCATGGGCGGGGACTTGCCAAGCCAATATCGTGACGTGATTCGGGAGGCTATTACAAAAGGGCTCCATATCATTAGCGGCTTGCATATTTTCCTCAACGAGGATCCGGAGCTACGGGCTCTGGCGCAGCAGTACCAGGTTCATCTGTGGGATGTGCGAGCGACCACCAACGAGAACATCATCACGCGTCAGCTTCCCCGTCCATCAGGCACGCATGTGATTACGATGGTCGGGACCGATTGCTCCGTGGGCAAGATGACGGTTGCGCTGGAATTGAACAACGCCCTGCAAAAGCGGGGTGAAGCCTCCGTGTTTGTCGCAACCGGCCAGACCGGGATTATGATTACCGGATCCGGTGTGCCGTTGGATCGGGTGATTGGCGACTTTATGGCTGGGACGCTGGAGCAGGAAATCGATGACGTTATTAAAGCGAGCCATCCGCGATGGGTGATTGTGGAAGGGCAAGGTTCCTTGCTGCATCCGGCCTACTCCGGCGTCACTATGTCCTTGCTGCACGGGTCGGCGCCGGATGCGATGATCCTTTGCCATAACACCAAACTGAAGACCATTAACAACTTCGACTCTGTTCCCTTGCCCAGCCTCAGCCGGTTTGTAGAGATTTATGAAAGCGCCGCAAGCTGGATTAAACCGGCAAAAGTGGTGGGGATTAGCCTGAATACCAGTACCCTTGCCGAAGACGACGCCAGGGCGGCCATTGCCAAGGCCCAAGCTGAAACCGGTTTGCCTGCCACCGATCCGGTTCGCTTTGGTGTGGATGGCCTGGTAGAGGCCTTGGTGAATACGTTCTAAATTATCAGGGCAGAATCAGCAACTCGCACGCCTGACTTTGATTCAGTAGACAAAGTTGCTACAATAACGGCGTTTCCATTCAGGCATTTGAGAGAGGGGACGGCCCATGGTTCAACTTCATTTCTATCCGGTGGCACTGCCATGCGAGTTTGATTTCACGATTTCCCGGGGCACAACTTCCGTTGCGCACCATGTCTTTGTCGAGCTGACTTATTCCCACGCGGGAAAGACATACGTTGGCCTGGGGGAAGCCGTCCCTTGCGAGTATTACGGCAGTAACCAGCAGTCCGTCCTGGATTTTTTGGCTTGGGTGCAGGAAGAGAAACTGCTTGAGGCCATTACGCCGTTTGATATTCAGCGGTTTAACCATACCTTAAGCCAGTTCCATGGGCATATGCCGGCCAAGGCCGCTATCGAGATGGCTTTGTACGACTTATTGGGCCAGATTGCCGGGCAACCCCTCTACCGCCTCCTGGGCCTGGACGCCGCCATGGTGCCGCGATCTTCGTATACCATTGGCATAGCGGATCTGGATATGGTGAAGCATAAAACCCAGGTTGCCATTGAGCGGGGATACGACATCTTAAAGGTTAAAGTGGGTGGCCCAGAGGATTTGAAGACCCTGGAAACGATTCGCAACTTGGTTTCGGATGACGTAACGATTCGCGTGGATGCCAATGCAGCCTGGACTCCGGATCAGGCCATTCAACTGTTCCCGGTATTACAGTCGTTTGGCGTGGAGTTTGTGGAGGAGCCTTTGCATCCGGATGCTTCTCCCGCGGATCGGAAGCGGGTTAAGGAAGCTTCTCCCTTACCCTTGCTGGCCGATGAAAGCGCCCACGTCCTGAAGGATATTCCCATCGTGGCCCAATGGGCTGACGGTGTGAACCTGAAACTGACTAAAACCGGCGGCTTGTACGAAGCCTTGCGGATGATTCACGCGGCACGGGCTCACCACCTCAGCATTATGCTGGGTTGCTTTGCCGAGTCTTCCTTGTCCATCACCGCTTTTGCCCACCTGGCCCCGTTGGTCGATTATCTGGATCTGGATGGGGCTTTGCTCTTGGCAAATGATCCGGTCGAAGGGGTTCGCTGGGAGGCAAACCAACTGTTCCTACCCAATCGGCCCGGCCTTGGCGTCATTAAACGGGAAGTGGGAGTGGCCCGGTAATGCAATACTACAGCGCCGATTTTCTCTATACCGAAAACAAGACGTTGGAGAATTACTACATTGCCATTGAAGACGGCATCATCCGAAACGTAGGGCCTTTGGCCGAACTGGATCCCGAAATCCAGCCTGCGGTGAAAACCTTTGCAGATGCGGCCATTATTCCCGGTTTTGTCAACTCGCATAACCATTCGTTTCAATCCCTGTTAAAAGGCGTCTGCGATGACGAAGACTTTTTTGCATGGCGAGATAAGGCCCTTTACCGCTATTCTCGCTTGATGAATCAGGAGGATCTGTACAACGGCGCGTTGTTTGCCTTTGGGGAGATGATCAAGAACGGCATCACCACGGTGTGTGATTTCTTTTATATCCACGATGAGGCTAATGACAACGCCCGCACCATTATCCGCGCTGCGCGCGATTTGGGAATGCGAATCACGATGGCCCGCACCATGTACGACTGGGACGGCGCGCCGAAGCGGTTTCAGGAAACCGTCGCTACTGCCGTTGCGAACACGGAGGCGCTTATCCGGGAGTTTCAGGATGAGCCGATGGTTCACGTTCTGCCCGCCCCGCATAGCCTGCATGGTGCCAGCGTGGAGATGATTGAGGCCGGGGCGGCCTTGTCCGAGAAGTACCGCATCCCCTTCCATATGCATGTGGCCGAAGGGCAGTATGAACGGCAGATGATGCTGGAAAAACACGGCAAATCCCCGATCCGCTTCCTGCATCATATCGGCGTGCTGAACGAGCGCATGGTGGGCATTCACTGCGTTTGGCTGGATGACGAGGAAATTGCCCTGATGGGCCAGCAACAGGCCAAGATTTCTTATAACCCGTCCAGCAATATGTTCCTGGGTGATGGGATTACCCGTATCAAGGAACTGTTGGAAGCGGGCGTTTGCATTGCTTTGGGGTCGGATGGCGGGTGCAGCAACAACCGGGCCTCCATTATCGAGGAGATGCGGATGACCAACCTGCTGCAAAAGGTCAAATTCTGCGACTCTACCGTCACCCAAGCGGAGGAAGCCTTTAAGATGGGGACGGTAAATGGCGGCACGGTTTTGGGGCAGCGTTTGGGCAAGCTCCAGCCCGGTTACGCCGCGGACTTCGTGGTGATGGATCTCAATGATCTGTCTTTGCAGCCCCGTCCTTATTTCGGCAAGCATATCGTGTACTCGGTCCAACCCTCGGCAATCCAGGCTGTTTATGTCGCAGGGGAATGCATTATGAACCAGGGCGAACTACTGAACATCCCGGAAAAGGACATTGTGAAACGTGTTTCCCAAACCTGGAGTCGGCTGACAAATCAAGTTGCAGTTTAACGAAACAGCAATCCATTTTGACAAAATAGCTCTTTTCTACTACTGTCATGGTTTTTCAGGTAAGGGAGCCCTCAGATGCTAACTGGTTTTCGCCCGGTCTTGCCCGGTTCAGCCTATTTAAATAAAGCACAAAATACACGCTTTAAGGCCACACAACCCAATGAGCCCACAAGGCTATTGCCAAGGGATATCCTTGCGGCAATTGATTTTGCAACGTTCGGGAATGCCATAAAATCTGATGCGATGGCGAGGACGTTGGTTGAATTAAATCCCACCATTGAAAAGGCAGCTCAGGCTTTGTATAAAGCGTATCCAAATTCTACACCCGCCAGTGCAGCCTCATTCATTTCAATGGGAATGGTTGAGTTGATGGCGGCAACTGAACAATCGGTACTTAGTCAACGTAAACAAGAATTTGCACCATATGATGTTCAACCGCATTTGGTTAGGGCTGTTTATGCCCGCCACCTGGCATTGCGACTGGATACCAGAGAGCAATTGGTTGATGGCTTAAAGCCGATGCTGCCTATCCAGGTTATTGAAGATGCGTTTACGCAGGTACAAGTCGATAACGTTAAGCGGGCTGCCCTGCTTGCTACTTTTGTTGAAGCGGAGCCGTTGGTCGCTGCCGTAGCGCCGGGTATTATTGCGGCCAGTAAAGAAGCGGTTGAAACGGGCACAAGACGAGTCCCGCATGATGAGGCGTCTCTGCGCTTTGAGATATTCGCCGCATTGGCCGATTATCTGCTGTCGGATAACGAGTCGGTTCGCCAGCGCGGTTTTAAGAATGTGCAGAGACTTCAGCTTGAGCCTTCGGCACTCGCGGAAATGTTTCAGCAGCATTTGGATGCGGCGAACGGTAAGCCCTAGTCGGCTTTACCCATCACGCTGCTGATGAGTTTTTTGAGCTGGCCGTAAATCTGGTTCACTTCTTTTGCGCCGTCTACGTCCTTTTGGGTGACGCCGTTGGCGGTGTGTGTCCAGTAGCGTAGGGTGATATCCCAGTAGTGGATGTGGATATCGGGATGGTGATCGTGGCGCTCGGCCATATGGGCCACGGCGTTGACAAACTCAATCCCGGTGAGGAAGGAAGGGAAACGGATGTTGCGGACAAGGGCGTTCTCCTGGTATGTCCAGTCCGGCAGGGAGCGCAGGGCGGCCTGGATTTCTTCGGCGGTGAGGCATTCGGTCGGCATCGGATTCTCCTTGGATTGGGAGGGATAAACCCCATTTTTGAACGAACGAACCCATTTTGAAAGCCCCGTGTTAAACGTGGAATTAGGGTTGAAACCAGTGCTATATCTGTATCTTTTCGGCTTTGGGTTCGTTTCGCCAACTTTGCTGTTTTCAAATTGGCTTTGCTTGGTTTACACCGTCCCGAACATCCGATCCCCGGCGTCGCCCAGGCCAGGGACGATGTAGGCCTTGTCATTGAGGCGCTCATCCACGGCGCCGGTGTAGATATGAACCGCGGGGTAATTGTCCGTCAGGTTCTTGATGCCTTCCGGTGCGGCAATGATACTGACAAAGGCGATGTTTTCCTGGCGAACGCCCAGCTTGCTGACGATATCAATAGCGGCAATCCCGGAACCGCCGGTCGCCAGCATCGGATCCAGCAGGAAGATGCGGGCATGGCTGTAATCGATATTGGAGGGGAGCTTGTTATAGTAGGTAATCGGCCGTAGTGTCTCTTCATCCCGGTAGAGGCCGACGTGGTAGACGCTGGCGGAGGGTACCAGGTCCATCGCCACATCCGACATCATCAGCCCGGCCCGGAGGATGGGGGTAATCAAAATTGGGATATCCGGCGAAAGGATGCGTGTCTCGGCCTTGGTAATGGGGGTTTCGACATAGGCCTTGGTTAGCGGGAGATTGCGGGTCGCTTCCTGGAGAATAAAAAGGGATACCCGACGTACAGCGCTGCGAAAACGCTCGTGGGTGGTGTTGCTATCGCGAAGAATGGCAAGGTTGTGCTGTAGCAGCGGATGTTCGCAGACGGTAACACTGGGATGAATTTTAGACAACATGGTCATGGCGGCAAACCCTTATCAAGCTAACGGCTTCAGAATTATGGTATCAGAAAAGCGCCTTGGGAAGCCAAGTTTTACGCCACTGTTACAATTTGATATGCAATTGCGGTTGGTGTGGGGCATAATATTGGGTAAGAAGAGGCGACGGGATGGAACCGCTGAATCAGCCGTGACGAGTCCAGTTTTAACACGCTATTTTGAAGTTGTGCAGCAGCTTCCGGGGTATGAGCCGCGCCCGGTGCAGGAAGCCATGGTCAAGCACGTCTACGAAGCCATTGCCTCAGGAACGACGATTGTGGTGGAGGCGGGAACCGGGGCCGGGAAGTCCTTTGGTTATCTGATTCCGGCGTTGCTGTCCACGCATCGGCCGATTGTGGTTTCCACCGGGACGATTGCCTTACAGGAACAGCTCATCCAGAAGGACTTGCTCTTTGTGATGAAGGCAACCGGGATGATGGACTTGAATGTGCGGTTGGTTAAAGGCCAGCGGAATTACATCTGCTTCCAGAAACTGAACGAGTTCGAAAAGTCGTTGGGGCCGGAAGCGGGTGAACGCCTTTATGTCAATGTCATTCGCAGTGCCATCCAACACGGCTGGGATGGGGACAAGGCAAATCTGGATTTTGAAATCCCCCGAGAGATTTGGGAAGAGATGCAGAGTGACAGCGAAGATTGTTTGGGACGCAAGTGCAGTTACTACGATGACAACCCCTATCGTCTGGCGCGAGAGGATTTGTCCAAGGCCGATGTACTGGTGGTCAATCACGCCTTGTACCTTCAGGATTTGATGGCCGGCCAATCCTTGCTCCCACCGCACGATGTCGTGATCTTTGACGAGGCGCATCATCTGAAGTCGTATGCACTTCGGGCGTTTACGGCCCGCATCGGCAAGTTTGCCACCCATAAGCTCCTTCGTAAAATCAACCGGCGACTGGAGCCCGTGCCGGAGGCATACCAGCATAGTATCTACCAGACGGAAGCGCAGATCCTGCAATGGCTGTTCCGGACGGATCGATCCACCTTTAAGATTGCCCCGGATCCGATGTTCCATCATTTGATCGAACGGCAGATTGAAGTGCTGACGGACTTGCGGGAGTGGTTGTCTGCGGTGGACGTACAGCAGTTGCCCCTGATCCAGACCGATCTGGATAAGGACCGGGCCCAGGTTCAGCGGGAGAAGCTGATTAACCAGTTGGAAGGGTTGACCATCCGCTGGGAGTTTTTCCTGAACGATTCGGATATCGACCGGATTAACTGGGCCGAGGTCAATTCGGAGCGGCTTTATTACGAAATCAAGTCGACGCCGTTGAATATATCCGAGCAACTGGCCAGCACGTTATGGTCGGATAAAATTGGCGTGCTGACGAGTGCAACGCTTTCTACCAACCGTAACCTGTCTTCTGTCCGCCGGGAGCTGGGCATTCCCCAGGATGGGCCCAATGTGCCCGATATGATTCTGGACAGCCCGTTTGATTACCCGGCCCAATGCGAGTTGTATCTGCCTGCGGGTATGCCGGATCCTAATGACTGGCAGTATCCCACCGCCGTTGTGGAAGAGACGGTTCGGATCCTCAAGCGAACCCAGGGGCGCGCCTTTGTGCTGTTTACCAGCTACACGGCAATGGAAAAAGCCATTGCAGCCATCGTGCCCCAGATTACTTTTCCGTGTAAGATGCAGGGCGATTTGCCGAAAAACCGCTTGATTGACTGGTTTAAACACACCCCAAACAGCGTTTTGTTTGCCACGGCAACTTTTTGGGAAGGCATTGATATCCCTGGAGATGCCCTGAGTTGTGTCATTATCGATCGCATCCCGTTTACCGCGCCGGATGAGCCCGTGCATAGCGCCATGGTCGATCGGCTCAAGCGGCTGGGCCACGATTGGTTCAACGGCTATGCCTTGCCGGAGGCGACGATTCGCTTGAAACAGGGTTTTGGCCGTCTGGTTCGTTCGCGAAATGACCGGGGAATTGTGGCCATTCTGGATCCGCGTCTCCAGAATAAGGGATATGGCAAGAAAATTATCAACAGTTTGCCATCGGCTCGCATCATTCACAGCTTAAGCGAGTCACGGGTTTTGTCCGAAGATGTTTCCTGTATTGCCTAAGGTCTGAAATGGCGTGTAGGAGGGAGGCATATTTTTGCCTGATTTTTGCCCTTTTTTCGATGTGACAGGGCATGAAAGAGGATGCGTTCCTTTCGCAAAAAGCGGGCTTAGCCGTTTGTTTCGGCTTGGAAAGCTAGGCCGGTTCGGTATTGTTTATTGGCAATAGCGGCTCATAATATAAATTACCTGACGCAATGCAGACAATAAACTGGTTGATAAGCAAGCTGCTAAGTGTTATGCACGAGTTTTTGCAAGCATCTGTTTGATATAACAGGGGCAAGGAGGAAGAAACATGGCAAGTCAAACCAGCAAGCGTGTTGATCAGGATACAGGAGAGGAGTTTTATCAAGCTGGGCAAACGGTTGTTGCTAGCGGTGAATATGAACTGCTGGATGCACAAGGCAACAAGACGGATTATGACATTGTGACCCTGGATGAAGGCGAAACCTTCCCCCAAATCCATGACCCGAATGTTTGCTACCGGATGGTTGCAACCTGTCTGGATGATGCTGGCGCCTGCGATGTGAACGCTGGCGACAGTGAAGATACCGAATAGCTTTATGGCTCTTTTAATTATCGAGTCGTAATGGTAGAAAGAAGCAAGTAAGGAGGAAAGGCAATGGCAGGACAACGACAAGGCGGAAGCAGCGAACGCGGCTTTGCGGCAATGGATGAGGAAAAGCAAAGAGAAATTGCCAGTAAAGGCGGCAAGGCCGCGCACGAGAAAGGAACGGCCCACGAGTGGGATTCCGAGGAAACGCGGGAAGCGGGCCGTAAAGGTGGCGAAGCCGTCAGCCAGGATCGGGAGCATATGTCCGAGATTGGCCGTAAGGGAGGGCAGGCCAGCCACGGCGGCGGACGACGGGGTAATGAGGATTAACCTCTTACCCATGGCGACCTTCATTTGCCCCATTCAATCGAAAAGCGCCTGACTCATTGTTCAGGCGCTTTTTTCGGTTAAAGGCGGCTCGAAAAGTTGTTTTTTTGCTCTATTACGGCTATCCTTCTGTCGAAGTCCATTTTGCATTGACCACTTTACATGACTTGTAAATCGTTTTCGAGCGTGTAAGATTGTAAGGGTATTTATGCTCAAAACCAGAAGGAGATCCATTTTTCATGCCTGTCGCGACATTACAAGAGCTTTTGGAAGCCGGTGTACACTTTGGTCACCAGACCAAGCGCTGGAATCCCAAAATGAAGCCGTATATTTGGGGTGAGCGTAACGGAATTTACATTATCGACCTGACCCAGACGACCCAGCTCCTGAATGAAGCGTACGAAGTCGTGAAAAAAGCCGCCTCCCAAGGGAAAAAAATTGTCTTTGTGGGCACCAAAAAACAGGCTGCCGATATTGTTTCCGAAGAAGCCCAACGTTGTGGCGCGTTTTATATTAACCGCCGTTGGTTGGGTGGAACGCTCACCAACTTCGATACCATTCGCACCCGCATCAACAAGCTGCGCGAACTGGAAGATATGAAAAACGGCGGTCACTTCGATCGCTTGCCGAAAAAAGAAGTGGCGGTGCTGTCCCGTCAGTTGCAAAAGCTGGAGCGCACCCTGGGTGGCGTGAAGGATATGCGCGGGATGCCCGACCTGCTCTTTATCGTAGACCAGAAGCGTGAGCTGAACGCCGTGCTGGAGGCCAACAAGGCCGGTATTCCGGTTGTGGCCGTTGTGGATACCAATTGCGACCCGGACAAGATTGATTACGTCATTCCGGGGAACGATGACGCCATTCGCGCCATCCGCCTGATTACCCGTACCATTGCGGATGCCGTCCTGGAAGGCAAACAATTGCGCACGCCGGATATCGAGCGCAGTATGATGCAGCAGGAAGCCGGTGAGCAAGAGAGCAATCCTGAAAATCAGGACAGCCCGCAAGAACAGCCCGCCGCTACCGCAGAGGCTATGGTGCCTGAAGAAGAACCCGTCGTTTAGGCGCTTACTGCCCGAAATAAGTTTTTCAACACAATCCTGTAGGAGATAAGGACGTGACTGCTATGACAACGCAAATTTCTGCCAGCATGGTAAAAGAACTGCGTGAAAAAACCGGCGCCGGCATGATGGATGCCAAAAACGCGCTGATTGAAGCCGAAGGGGATATGGAGCGTGCTGCTGAAGTATTGCGGCAAAAAGGCGTCCTGACGGCGGAAAAGAAAAGTGGCCGCGCGACGGCTGAAGGCCAGGTGATTGCAAAGCTGGCCGATGATCGCAAAAAAGGCGTATTGCTGGAAGTAAACTGCGAAACCGACTTCGTGGCCCGCGGCGATGCCTTCCAGGGCCTGGCTAACACACTGGCCGATCAAATGCTGCAGTCTTCTGCGAGCGATCTGGAAGCTGCTTTGAAGGAGCCTTCGAAAACCGCTGCCGGTAGAACGGTGGAGGAAATGATCAAGGATCAGGTTGCCGTCATTAAGGAAAACCTGAGCCTGCGTCGCTTTACCCGTTACGAATTGAGCGGCCCCGGTTTGGTCAGCTCCTACATTCACACCGGTGGCAAAATCGGCGTCCTCCTGGAGCTTTCCGCAGGGGATGACGCTGCAGTCGCCAAACCGGCCTTTCAGGAACTGGCCAAAGATATCGGGATGCATATTGCCAGCACCGCTCCGGAATACTTAACCCGTGACCAGATCCCGGCCGATGTGATTGAAGAAGAAAAGCGCATCGAAATGGGGAAAGAAGACCTGCAAAGCAAGCCGGTGGAAATTCGCGAGAAGATTGTTTCCGGCCGGATTGATAAATTGTTGGCTCAGCGGGTATTGCTGGAACAACCCTTCGTCAAGGATCCCGGCAAAACCGTCGCCGATCTGATCAAGGAAAAATCTGCGGAAATGGGCACGACAATTGCGTTAACCCGTTTCGTCCGCTTCCTGCTGGGTGAAGGTGTTGAGAAACGCCAAGATAACTTCGCCGAAGAAGTTATGGCCCAGATGAAAGCCTAAGGCGCAGGGACGGATGCAGATCACCTCTCTGGAATCTCAAACGCTAGACCCCTCTTTGCAAAAAGAGGGGTCTGCGCCGCTTAAATATCGCCGCGTTCTTCTGAAAATTAGCGGCGAAGCCTTAATGGGCGATCAAGGTTTTGGCATTCAGCCGGAAGTAATTGATACCATTGCCGCGGAAGTGTTAAAAGGCGTTCAGCTTGGCGCGCAGATTGCCATTGTGGTGGGTGGCGGTAATATTTTCCGCGGCGTCCAGAACAGCGCCAAATTGGGAATGGATCGCGCGGCGGCTGATTATGTGGGCATGCTGGCCACCGTGATGAACAGTTTGATTCTCCAGGGCATATTGAAGAAAAAAGGCCTGGAAATTCGCGTCCTGACCGCTATTGCCATGGATCGCGTGGCAGAGCCGTATATTCGTTTGCGGGCGGTGCGTCACCTGCAAAAATCGCGCGTGGTGATTTTTGGCGCCGGAACCGGCAATCCCTTCTTTTCAACGGATACGACCGCTGCGCTGCGGGCTGCGGAAATCAGCGCCGATGTAATCTTGATGGCGAAAAACAATGTAGACGGCGTTTACGACAAGGATCCCAACAAAGATTCATCCGCCGTGAAGTTTGACACTTTAACCTACGATGAAGTCCTTTCGCGGGATTTAAAGGTGATGGATCAGACGGCCGTTTCCTTGTGCAAGGATACGAAGATGCCCATTATCGTGTTTGATTTTGCGCGCCCCGATGCCATCGTCAACATCCTGGAAGGCAAGTCTGTCGGGACTTATATCGGTCCAGCTTAATATATCGAAATATCAATTGGCCCTATTTGCCCGGTTTTTCAGCTTTTTTGAAGATAATACTATTTTCCGGATTTCTTTTACCGGCAACTTTTGCTATGTTTTAACTTTATAAGTATAGCGAGACGTTCCAAAACATCTCATAAACAGGGAGCCAGGGTAGATAGACTATGATGAACCAAGCAACTTTAATGCCACAAGCCGGTTTTGGAAAACTTCCATCGCAGTTTAAGCTGCCGAAGCTGACTTTGACGAATCAGGTGTTGCTTGGCCTGGTCTTAGGGATTCTGGTGGGTTGGCTAATTCCGGATTTGGCCCTTGCCGCCAAGCCGATGGCTTCTTTGTTCCTGCGGATGATCAAGATGCTGATTGCGCCGCTGCTGTTCGCAACCCTGGTTGTGGGCATTGCACACGGGGGCGATCATAAAAAGCTGGGCCGGATGGGCCTTAAGACCATTCTTTATTTTGAGATTGCGACCACGCTGGCCTTGATTATCGGCTTGGTTGTGGCGAACGTGTTTGAGCCGGGAACGGGTATGAGCTTGGATTCCGGCGCAGGGCATATGACCGAATTAAGCGAAATTCAGGCCAATGCCAGCAAGATTTCCACCGACCACAGCTTCTGGACGACGTTGCTTCACGCGTTTCCCACCAGTGTGGTGGATGCCATGGCCCGGGGGGATATCCTTCAGGTCGTCATTTTTTCGGTGTTTTTCGGGATATCGCTTGCTGCTGCCGGCGACAAAGGCAAGCCCATCGTCAATGTCCTGGAAAGCCTTTCCGAGGTGATGTTTAAGTTTACCGGTTATGTGATGGCGTTTGCGCCGTTTGGGGTGTTTGCCGCCATTTCTGCCACCATTGCCGCCAATGGTTTGGGCGTGCTATGGATTTATGCCAAGCTGATCTTTTCACTCTACTTTGCCTTGGCAATCTTCCTGGTAACGGTATTGATTGCCGTGTGTGCCCTGATTCGTATTCCTTTTCTTAAAATGATGGCGGCAATCAAGGAGCCGTTCCTGCTTGCGTTTACCACGGCCAGCAGCGAAGCGGCTTTGCCCAAGGCCATGGAAGTAATGGAGCGCTTTGGCGTGCCTAAAGGGATTGTTGGGTTTGTAATGCCCACCGGTTACAGCTTTAACCTGGATGGCAGCACGCTGTACCTATCCCTGGCGACGTTGTTTGTGGCCCAAATGGCGGGGATCGAGTTGTCCATTCAGCAGCAGATTTTGATTTTGTTGACCCTGATGTTGACCAGCAAAGGGATTGCCGCGGTGCCGCGCGTTTCCCTGGTGGTGCTTACCGGAACGCTGGTTGCCTTTGGCCTGCCGGTTGAAGGGGTTGCCGTGATTCTGGGGATCGATCACTTCCTGGATATGGGCCGGACTTCCGTGAACCTGATTGGCAACTGCGTTGCCACGACAGTGATTGCCCGTTGGGAAGGGGTTTTTGATGATGAGAAGATGAATAATTTTACTGCCCTGATCGCTACAGACGCGGAAGCCACACTAACGAACGAAGAAGTCTCAGCGTTGCCCTTAACCGCACCTGCCGCCGTTTAAGCGGTATCAACAAGAGATTACTGGAAAAAAGCACATTCGTTGAGGAATGTGCTTTTTGGTTTGATGCGGAGTGTCGTAGAAAGGCCATAAAACGGTTTATAAAGTTTTGTGACAAATTGGGCTTTAGTCTTTTCTAAAAATGCCGATAACTTATGCGATGCAAGTTCTGCAATGGCAAGTGATCAAGAGACGACAGCCCGATGAGTGAAACAGCAATAAAGCGGCCACTAACGCGCCAACCCGGGATCTCCCTGGTGGAGATGGTCGTTGGGTTGATGATCTTTTCGATTATCATCTTTCCCCTTGCGGTTTTGCCGATGAAGGCGGTTGAGCAGACTGGCCAGGCCCAAAGCGGTACGATTGCCGCCTTTGAGATTCGCCGCTTCTTCGATGATTTTTCGCAGGAGGTAGGCCGATCGCACCGGTTTATGAGCGTAAAACCCATTGCAACCGGCGCCCAGCTCAATATGAATGAGTCTCAGCAGGTGTTTATGGCTTATTGGGACGAAAAGACCAAATCCGTAAAGCGGGTGGGGTACACCTTTCGACAAATTACACCGCAAGCTGGGGCACAAACCGATACGGCGTCCGCCGGTTTAAGGCGCTGGCAGCTTCTTCGGGCAGAGATTGCCCCGGATGCCGTGATTCAGGATTTTGAGATTAACGACCCGATTTGGAAACCGATGGGGAAAGTGACTAACGACAGCAATTTTTATATTACCGGTAATAAACTCAATACCGATCCCATCTTTGTCTACTGCCGCGCGTCCGTTTGTAATCCGTCTATCCCTGCGGCAGAGGCCGATGGCGTCCGGATTCAGTCGTCCGTAACATCCACCACAACGGTAGGTAACAGTTCTGCCGGCAGCATTTCCTTTGTCTATCGCCAAAGCAGGACGCCGTTGCGGCCATTGTATTTTAAGCTGGCAAGCCTCCAGCAACATACCAACCGGGAGTTTGCGGAGATTCAGGTGGCCCCGTTCTCCATGGCCCTGTCCCGGTGGGACGTGACCAATAGCTGGATTGCCGAAAAAACCAAGTTGAATACCGCCATCGGCAATTACAAAGTGCCGGTGGAAACGGATAAATCGGGTGAACTGAACGCGGCAACCCAACTGCCTTTAAACGATATGCATTACAACTACCGCACGGGAGAAATGCTGGTTGTTACCAACTCTCCCAATACCAGTACAACGGATGCCGGGTTATACATTTTTAAGTTTATGCCCGGCCTGCCGGATTATCAGCCGTATAGCCTTTCGGTTTCCAGTGGCGGCTCTTATACGGATAATTTCCCGGTGGCGCTGCACGTGGGCGATCCCGGTTGGCCGCAAGGCGTTAGTCCCCGATTCCTCAGCGTGACACAGGATATTGAGGAAAATATCTACGTGTTGACCCGAACCGGGGATGGCGGCTCCAATGCGTACCGTTTCTGGATTCAGAAATTTTCTCCGGAAGGCGCCTGGGTTTCGCGGTTTAATTTGGGCACGGATATCAGCAATGTTGCCAACGGGGTAATCGGGCTGGCGTATAACCCTTCCTCCCCCAACGAAGTGCTGGCCTTATTACGCACTTCTTCCGGCCGGTATGTCATTCGGGCTTATCCAAAGGATTTAAACGAGGATGATCCGGCGCGTGCCGTGCCCTCGGCGGAGTCGCCAAATTTAAATGTAATCGACGTGACGCCGGATGATTTTGTTTGGAGCCTGGCAAAAGGCCTGGAATATGACCCGCTGCACAACCGCTTTATTATCATCTTTGGCGATGCGCAATCTGCCCGGGTGTTGAGTTTGGATATTGATATCCGCACCGGAACCTCCAAAAGCGATGAAGGGACGCCCGCCGAAAGAGCCCAAGCCATCCATACCCTTTATCCTCCCAATAAGTCCGTCCCACTGACCAACCCTTTCGGTGTGGCTTACGACCCCCTGAACAACCATGTATTTGTCACTACGGGTGAGAACAATACCTATCCTTATTACCGTATCCTGCCGAATGTCCGGCTGAACCTGGTCCACAAGTAGTGGCCTACAGGAAAGGAAACACCGTTATGCGTTTTATTCGCGCCTATTTTAAACGCTTCAACCGGGAAAAGGGAAATTCCCTGACCTTTCTGCTGGGCTCCGCCAGTATCATCAGCATGTCATTAGCGGTAACCACCATGGTCATCGGCCCGATGTCGACCAAGGAAATGAGCAACGTTTCCCAGGTGGCCGGGGTTAAGGATGTGGCCGAGCATCATTTGGATCGGATTGAAAAGTATATGAACCAGAACCCCCAGATTTTTCTGGACAATACAACTTGGGATCGGGCTGAAAATAAGTCCGGTGACGGTTTACCCGCTTATCAGCGGATGTACAAGGAAAAATTTGATCAGCTTTTTCCTGTGCCTACCACGGCAACAGTCGCATCCACGCCCAGTTTGCGAAGGTTCCAGGAAACCATCAAAGCCAACGGGATTCCAACGGATGTTGTTTCCGAGATGAGTTGGGATTCCACCAATGCCAAGTATTCCATCCTGCGGCTCAATACGGTTTACAGCAATACCTTTGTTATTGCCGTGGATGCCGCTGCCGGCTCCAAGAAGACCAGCCTGAAGCGCACCATTACGGTTTCTCCCAAATATTGCGCCTTGGATAAAGCCCCGACCCCCCTGGGGTTGCCCATACCCGCGGCTCCCGGTGGCGCTGCCGAAGATTTGAATTTTAAAATCGGCAAGGTTTCCGGGCCATTTGTCCAAGTGGGTTCGCAGCGTGTTTGCCAAATGCCGGAAAAAGGCCAGGCAACACCCTTAACATGCGATTTCCAGGCTGGCGGGATTGAGCTGATCGCCGGAAACCAGGACAGCCAAGGCACGAGCAAAACCGCCAGCTTTGTAGCCTTCTTGCCCGGCTCATCACAGCTCCAGTTTTACCATAATCATGGTGGCACCATCTTTAAGCAAACGGCTACAATGCCCACTGGCATCACCGCCAAGGATATCGAAGTGCAGTTTTTCCGCCCCTCTGCATCCGACAACTCCAAATACTTCCATGCAGCCGTATTTTTTAAAGAGTCTGTATCGGTTAAACTGGCCTGGGCACGATGGAATTCCGGCGGGATTGACGGGTCTACCGGTATTTTTACGGGCGCAGGCGCCTATACGGATGTATTTCCTGGGATTACCATTGATTCCTTTGCATATCACCCCTTTAGCAGAATGGTTGTCGGCACCGGCAAAGATACGACCTCTCAGCCGGTATTGGCGAAGAAAAATATCACCTATCCCTTTACGGCGGATCCGATGACAACCAGCCCATTGGGAACCACCGCCGTAACCAGCACCGCCCCTGCGGCAACCAACCAGGCCCGGGATTTGGCCGCGGCAACCATTATTTTTGGCAAGCCCACCATTTCCAAAGACGGCTCCATTGTCGTAGTCCCGGTTTTAACCGGTGCTAGCGGCATATCCATTATGGCCTTCAATACCAAAAATATCACAGTGGATGATCGTAACCGGACGGCTTTAATGGGCGGCGGCCCGGCTGAGACGTTAAGCAATACTGCGACCCTTTTGAAATATGACGGCACGGGCGGCGCCAATGGCGGCCTTATCGGCAGCTTGGACAATGTTTATATTTGGTACAACAATGCCGTGGATAAATTCTACTGGCTAACCCGTGGCAATACCCTTAACGATGGCTATCTTTACGAGTGGGATCCGCATACCTGGGGGATTGGGCCAACAACCAACGCCCAGCTTTGGTTGCAATCCGGCACTTCTCCCACGCAGCTCAAGCGTAACATCAAGTATGTGGGCAATGTGGCCAGCGTTACCAGCTTGTATATGGGCACATACGCCACGGTTCGCAAGGTTGGGCCGGAAGTCGGATCGCCTGTTCCGCTGTGGGCCGATGCCACTTCAACCCCGCTCATTTCCTATAACAAGAACATTGGTGAATATTATATGCGGGATGGGCAGTTTATCCGCAAAATCAACCTTACGCGCGGTTATGTTGCGGATATCGGCAAGCAGTTAGCCCCGCCCGGGCGTAATATTGCGCTCGACTCCCGCACGGGGTGGTTATATTACACTACCATGGCAACCGCCTTCCCCACGATTGGTAATATGGGCATCCATGGCTATAACCCTTACAGCAACCAATCCACCCAGCTGTATAACCAGGGAGGAAGCGTTGTGCCCGTAGCGCCAGGCATTACCAGCCCACCCAGTTTCGCCGATACCATGGCACAAGGGGATGGCAATGTGTTCTACTCGGTTAATAACGAGATGGTGTATTACCTGGATATCCCGACCGCCACGATTAACGCAACCACGCGGCCCCTCATTTTCCCTTACCGCCCTTACTGTATTGCTTTAGGGAAAATGGACAATATGGCTGGCCGGTTACCCGGTTTTACGCAGCAAAGTGTGGCATGGAGCATCGATAATGACAATCTTAACTAGGTTGCTTACAAAACAGTGCCGGCAACGTCGCTTGCAGGTAAAAGCCCATGGCTTCTCGCTGGTGGAGATGATGATGCAGCTAACCCTGCTCATTACAGTAACCGTGCCATTGGTTATGATGCTGAATACCCAAAAGGAGCAGATCGAGGAGAACCAGTTAGTAACGGAAAACGAAAGCCTGACCAGCCAGTTGTTCGATAACCTGGTGATGCAGCATCCCGACCCGATTGACGCTTTTGGCGTGCCGAGTAATGCGCGGGTTTCCATTTATTGCGATCCGGGCAGTGCGGTTAAAACCAAGGAGGAATATCTGGCAACATGCACCAATAAAGGCGAAGATGTGGACAAAGGCCCGTTTTTTACCCGAACGTTGCAGTATACTGCCAATAACCAAGGGATTGTGGATAATCGCGGCATAAAGGTAACCGTTCAGCTTTATAAGTCCAAAAACGGGAATAATGAAACGCCCTACTATGAAGCCTCCCGGGAATACCAAATCGATACCTATCGCGTGAATGTAGGGAGCGCAACAGACGCCACCACAATGCAGACACCCTATCGGAACGATTTTGCCCAGAAGATTGCAGCAGACCGAATGGGACATCTCTGGTACCCGGAATACATTACAGCTCGTCAATCTCCCTCGTCGGGCGGTAACAACCTGGCGTATAACACGGGTTGCTCTGGTTACGGGCTTGGCACGGTTACAGCCGAAGCCCCTTATAATACCTTTAGGGACATTAGCTGCACTGGCGGCGCAGAATACCTGTTTAAGGCAACACCGGGCATGCTCTACGATGTAAACTTGTATTTTGTCTTGCCCGCAAACTTTTCAGCCACAAATAGCTGCCTTACAAATACCCATGGGGTGAGTTGTGCCCTGGCCGATATTCGCCTCGAATCCCTTCGGAATGACCATAACAATGTTATTACCTTGGGCAGTTTTGAAAATTATGATATCGCGGCGGCTACCGGGCCGGGTTTAGGCAACGTTGGCAAAGGAACCGTTCTGCATACCACGGTGGTTGCGCCAGTGGATGCAGCCGATTTAAGGATTACGGTCAGGCCGACGGTGAGCAGCGCCCGTGTTTACCTGGCTGGAATCGAGCTGGTGCGGAGGTCTGATCAGTAATGCGAACCCGTCATTCCGGGATGTCCCTGGTAGAAATCCTGATTGCAATTGCGTTAACGGGTTTGCTGGCCGTTCTTACCATTCCCAAGTTTATTGTTTCTCAGGATAAGCTGACAGGGAACAACACGGGTAAGTTCGAGCAGATTTTGCAGCAGATTGTCCTGTCCGTGCAACTTTATGAGGATGAAAGCGGTGATGCCGTCAACCTGAACAACATCACCTACGAAAAAATCATCCAGGATTACGGCAATTATTTTATCTTTAAAAACGTGAATGGCCCTCCCAACGCCGGCCCATTAATCAATTACTTCCTGCTGCCGGATGGGACGCGCATTACGGCCCAGCCTCAGTTATTTAGCCAAGGCTATATGTATAATATGACGGAGTATAATCCGCCCCCACTGTCCGATCAGTGGCAAGGTACCGGCTTCGGGACCTCCCAATTTTGCGGGCAATACCTGCAACGAGAGTGCCTCTATGTCGATATCAATGGGCAAAAACCACCCAACACGATTGGAAAATTTGGGGATATCATTCCCATCCGCATTGATCCGGGTAGTGGAAAAGCCCAGACACTTTATCAATGGACGCTTTCGGAGTCTGGCTTGCCACAAGCCACTATTTGCAAGTTTGTTTCTTCTTATGATGTGCAAACCCGTGTTGCCGGGGCGTCTGCTTGCCCTTAACCTTGTAGTCTCTTAATGCAAAGCCAATCTCGGGGTTTAATCTGCTAAAACAAGAGAAAACCCTCGAAGAACGAGGGTTTGAAAGAAAAGAGAGAAGATAAGATAAGGAGAAGAGAGATGTTGTATTTGTATAAAAACAGAATATTGGGGAATGCATGACAAGTTTTGAAGATATGTAACAAAACCCTTGGCTTGGCTGCAATTTGCCTTCAGTTTAATACACTTCGATCGAAACACCTTATGTAAGGGAAGTAACCCTTCCCGACATCCCCAACCTCCTCCCCAAGTCACGCTACCGAAGCCACCAATCGGTAGCTTCTTTTTTTGTAAGGGTTTTTTGTCAGGTAAGGATGAGGCGTTTGCAGGTTGGAGAAGGGCGGCTCCCCTCTTTGCACCTTTTTCTTGGGTTATGGTTGGGTGGCCAGCATGCGGCTGGGATCCCAATCATCAAGTTCCGGTGTGTAGTATTTCAGCCGAATCTTCTTGTATTCCTTCAGGCTGGTCAGCGCAGCGCCATCCGTAATGCCCGTGTTGTCCCGAATCCATTGCAGGGTGCGTTCGCATTCGTCCGGGTCTTTGCCATGGATCATCGTGAAGTGCGTATAGGGCCATTCCGGGTAGGTGGGGCGCCGGTAACAATGGCTGATTGAAGGGCCTTGGGCCATAATCTGCCCTACTTCGTCCCAGCGTTCCTCCGGGACTTTCCAAACGCCCATGACGTTATGCCCAAAGCCGGCCTTGCGATGGCGCAACACCGCGGAGAACCTGCGCATAATGCCGGTCTGCTTGTAGTGGTTGCCCATCTCGAACAGCTCATCCAGGCTGATGCCGATGGCTTCGGCATAGCCGTCGAACGGGCGGGGAACCAGCGGCAAATCCTGCTGGAGCTGGCGAATGACATCAATATCCTTTTGCGTGGCCTCGAACTGGACGCCTTCCTTGTGCGTGACCTTCTTCTGGGCCTCGATGAAGTCCTTGTCCTTCCCGTCCGACATATCCAGGCGAACGGCGATCTTATACATTCTAAGCGTGGGCAGGATGATGGACTGGTGCGCCCCGGACTTGACCCGCAGCAGCTCAACCGTTTCTTCCAGGTTAATGTGCTTGGGAATGGCCAGCGTGTACCAGATGTTAAACTGGTGATCGCGCAGGTAGTTGTGGCTGACCCCAGGGTGCCGATTGATGACGCGTGCGGCGTCCGTGGCCTTGTCCGGATCAACCCAGGTTGCAACCAAGGTGCTTTGGTACCCCAGGTTGCGCGTGTCGAAAATAGCGCTGAGCTGGCGGATGATCAAGTGATCCCGCTTCAAAGTTTCCAGTTGTTGCAGCAGTTCCGATTCCGTAATGCCCAATTCCCCAGCCATTACCTTAAACGGCTCGGGCACCAACGGGATATCCAACTGCACCCGGTTGATGATTTCTTTCTGAAGATCGGTTAGTTCTTGCTGTGATCTGGGCATGATAGTGACATGTTAGACGGTTTGGGCATGGGATTCAACCCCGTACCCGGATCGGTCGGACGGTGGAGATACTGCAAACTAAGGTTGTAATGGCGAACCCCGGCCGTTTATTGTGGAAAAAAGAGTGATATCGCTGCGATGATGTATTTCCCTTTACAGAGCCCAAATGCGACAAACCGGCTGTTCCACAGCGGTTGGGCACGGCTTTGGTTTCGGAGGGGCTGCCCATGACATTCCCCGCGCCAAACCGCAAGATTGATTACGAAACCGTCTTACGCCGGGCCCGCGACTTGCCCTCGCTGCCGGATGTCGTCAATCGGATTGTGGATTTGCTGGGCGCGCCGAATACGCCGGCCTCCAAAATTGCGCAACTGGTCAGTTACGATCCGGGGTTAACGTCCAAGTTCCTGCGGATGGTCAACTCGGCGGCATACGGTTTTCAACGGCAAATCAGCTCGGTGCAACACGCCGTGATGCTGTTGGGCTTTAACACGGTTCGCGGTATCGTCCTCAGCGCCAGCATCTTTAAACTGTTCGACGCTAAGCGGCACCACAACATGGATCCGCAGGCGTTCTGGCGGCACTCGATCGAGACGGCCATCGGGAGTCGCATCATTGCCAACCACCTCAACATCCGCTACGCCGAGGACGCGTTTAGCGCGGGGATGCTCCATGATATCGGCAAGATGATGCTGGATTACTATTTTACGGCCGAGTATGGCCGTGCCCTGGAAGAGGCCCGGCTCAAGCAAGTGCCGTATCACGGGGACGCTTTTTGGGCGCTGGAGCAGGATGTCTTGGATATCAACCACGCGGCGCTGGGGTATCAGTTGGCCTTGCGCTGGAAGTTGCCCGCCACTTTCGCCGAAGTCATCAAGCACCATCACTCGCCGCAGTACGCCAGCGATGCACCTGAACTGGTATACGCCGTGGCCCTGGCCAATGCATTCAGCCATCTCATTCACGATAACTTCGGCGTGTTCAACAGCGAGCTGATCCCGCCGATCGTGCTGGAATATTACCAGTTCGACCCGGAAAACCCGGCAATGCTGGAAGCCTTGTTCCATAAAGTTTGCAGCGAAATGGACGGCGTCCAGGACCTCTTGCAGTCGTTAAACTAGGTTAAGTTGAAGGGCAAACCAGGTTGACGAGTTTATTGGGGACGACGATGACCTTGGTGGGGGTTTTGCCTTCCAGGAATTTCTGCACGCGCTCGTTGGAAAGCGCCATTTGTTGCAGCTCTTCCTTGCCGATGCCCATCGGCACCGTCGCTTTATCCCGCACCTTGCCGTTTACCTGGAAGACCACTTCCACGGTATCAGCCACCAGGGCTTTTGCGTCGGCAATGGGCCAGGGCTGGGTATGGATAGAGCCTTCGCCGCCCAGCTTGGTCCACAACTCTTCCGTAATATGGGGGGCAATGGGGGCAAGCATCTTTAACACGCTTACCACGGCATGGCTAAAGACGGCATCCTGACGCGATTGAGGCGTGTACTTGGACAGGCCGTTCACCATTTCCCTGATTTTACTGATCACGGTATTAAACTGGAACTCCAGGGTAATATCCTGCGTTACGCCCGCAATGGTCTGGTTCGTCAGTTGGTAAATCTCCCGGCTGGGGCCGGAGAGGGCTTCGTACGCGGGCGGGGCCATGGCGATATCCACGGCAGACTGGTTGTCCACGATGAGACGCCATAACTTGCGCAGGAATTTAAAGCAGCCTTCCACCCCGGCGTCCTTCCAGTCAAAGTCGTTCTGCGGCGGGGAATCGCTGAGGATGAAGAACCGGGCGGTATCCGCGCCGTATTCGTTGAAGACGTCATCCGGATCCACCGTATTGCCCTTGGATTTGCTCATCTTTGCGCCGTCTTTCAGCACCATGCCTTGCGTCAACAGGTTGGAGAACGGTTCCTCGAAGTTGATGAGCCCCTGGTCATGCAGCACCATCGTGAAGAAACGGGAATAGAGCAGGTGAAGGATGGCATGCTCAATCCCGCCGACATACTGATCCACGTTCATCCAATGGTTCACGGCCGCGCTGTCAAATACTTTTTCCGCGTTGTGCGGGTCGACAAAACGCAGGAAGTACCAACTGCTGCACACAAAGGTGTCCATGGTGTCGGTTTCCCGGCGTGCCGGGCCCTGGCAGCCTGGGCAGGACGTATTGACAAAGCTCTCGGAGGTGGCAATCGGCGAGCGGCCTTGCACGCTAAAATCCACGTCCTCCGGCAGGCGCACGGGCAGTTGCTCATCCGGCACCGGCTGTACGCCGCAACGCTCGCAATAAACAATGGGGATGGGCGCGCCCCAATAGCGTTGGCGAGATACGAGCCAATCCCGCAAGCGGTATTGAACCCGAAACCGCCCGAACCCGTTGTCTTCCGCGTATTGCGTGATCTTCTGCTTAGCTTCCTCGCTGGGCAGGCCGGTAAAGTCACCGGAGTTGATCAGGGTTCCCGCATCCATGTAGGCTTCCCGGGTCACATCCAAGGCCGCGCCCTGCGGCTGCACAACCTGCTTGATGGGCAGGTTGTACTTCGTTGCCATCACATGGTCGCGTTCATCATGGCCGGGAACCGCCATAACGGCGCCCGTGCCATAATCCACCAGGGCATAGTCGGCAATCCAAAGGGGCAGGTGTTCCTGCGTGTAGGGGTTCATCACATGCGTTCCCAGGGGCACACCGGTTTTTTCCCGCTCCGTGGAGGTGCGCTCAATCTCGGACTTGGTGCGGGCCTGCTCCCGGTAGGCTTCCACCGCGGCCTTTTGTTCCGGGGTTGTCAGCCGCTCCACCAGTGGATGCTCCGGGGCCAGCACCATATAGGTCACGCCGAAAATCGTATCGGGGCGCGTGGTGTAAATCGCGATTTTCAGTTCGGGATGCTCAACGACGGGGAACGCAATCTCCGCGCCGGTGGATTGGCCGATCCAGTTGCGTTGCATCAAGGTAACGCGCTCCGGCCAGCCTTTAAGCGTCTCCAGGTTCTCTAGCAACCGATCGGCGTAGGCGGTAATCTTAAAGAACCACTGGCTCAGGTTTTTACGGATAACGACGTGGTCGCATCGCCAGCACCGGCCTTCGATGACCTGTTCGTTTGCCAGCACGGTCGCGCAATCCTCGCACCAGTTTACCGGGGCTTCCTTTTTATAGGCCAGCCCGGCCTTGTAAAGCAGCAGGAAGAGCCACTGCGTCCATTTATAGTAATCCTCGCGGCAGGTAAAGATTTCCCGATCCCAGTCGTAAGCCAGGCCGAGGGCCTGGAGCTGTTTGTGCATGTGGTCGATGTTCTCAAACGTCCATTTTGCCGGGGGAATGCCGCTTTTGATGGCCGCGTTTTCCGCAGGCAAACCAAAACTGTCCCACCCCATGGGGTGCAGGACGTTAAAGCCGTTCATTTTTTTAAAGCGGGCAATCACGTCGGTAATGGTGTAGTTGCGCACGTGGCCCATGTGCAGCCGGCCGGAGGGATAGGGGAACATGGAAAGCGCATAGTACTTGGGCTTGGCGTTATCCTGCGTATCGGTCGCAAACTGCTTGTTCTCTTCCCATTGGGCTTGCCACTTGCGCTCGATGGCTTGGGGCTGGTAACTGTCTATCTGTAAAAGCGAATCCATGAGGTGTTTTCCCTTCAATCCGGCATCGACTGGTCAATTGAAGCATCATTATAGCAAGCACGCGGCGAAAAGCCCAAACCTGCCGCATTTGTGATTCGCAATGCGGCAGGTTTAATTTTTGGCAAAGCTGGGCACAATGCCATTATCTCCATGGCAGCGGTGCATCCGGGCCGGCTAAAGCGCGGGCGTTTGCTTTGCTTCCCTGCATCGGCGCGATGGGGGATTAACATAAACTTTAGATTTGATGGGGCTTTGCCCTATCAAGTTTTCGCTTCTCCTGTCGAATGAGTGAATATAGCCTACAAACGGAAAGAGGAGTATGTGAATGAACCCAATGATTATCAAGGCAAAGCGCAAGGGACAAGGCGTTGTTGAGTATGCCGGGGCCATGATTGTGGCGGCGTTGATTGTGGCGTCCTTGACGGCGGGCATGGCCCAAGGCAACTGGATGTACAATGCGTACGAATCCATCTTCAACTCTGCCGGCAACATGACCTTAAACGCGCTGAACGACCTGAACCCCTCCAGCTAATACGGCTTACGGAGTTTTCAGCTTGACGTCGGGCTCTATACCGGCGAAGCATCGCCTTGCAATTGCTCCAGGAGGGATTGGGTGTCTTCGTCATGCGCCTCGCGCAACAGGGTTTTAAACCGATAGTGATCGAAGCGGAACCGTTTTGGGCTGATGCCGGTAGGCTGTATCAGTTCCATATCCTTTAGCTGTTTCAGTATTTTTTTTACCATGTCGTGGTTTATTCCAAACAGGCGTGCAATATCGGCAGAAGTGAGCAGGGCATCCTGAGACAACCCCTGGCTCTCAACCATCTGGGTTGACATTTGAAGCTGCCGCGCAATCTTAAACAGCCATTCATTACGTTTGGGGTCAGCCATAGCGAGTATTGCATACCAGGCATACGGACACTGCCTCAAGTATATCTTGAGTGCCTG
This sequence comes from uncultured cyanobacterium, assembly GCA_937922745.1. Lineage (GTDB taxonomy): Bacteria > Cyanobacteriota > Vampirovibrionia > Vampirovibrionales > JAGQHJ01 > CALAJO01. The sequence continues at coordinate 4,157 of CALAJO010000146.1, read as the reverse complement.
AAAAGCAGCTATCCCCGGCTGACTAAAATCCACTTTTCCGACGATTTTTTCGGTGGAAAGGTGCGCTTGGCAAGTCGCTATTCTTTTTGTTTTTTCAATAATAGTTTACAATTGTAATATAACTTTAACTTAGATATTGATTATATAAATATAAGTTGCTATACTAATTGTAGTAATATGCACGCCTAAGTTTTTAAGGAAAGATTCGTGAAAAAACGCCCCTTGTTGCTGGTTTCAGCAAGCACACTTGCTATTTTACTCTACACTTGGATAGGAGCAAGCGCCCTGGCAGATTCCCATGCCCCGATTGGCGCGGATAAAACCGGCTACCTCAACCTTTACAAACGCTCTTACATGTACGATTTGCAAAAAGGGTCGCAATATGCCGACCTGGGATTGAACCACAAAGCGTTGCCGCATTTCCAGCGGGCCGTGGAGCGCAACCCTTCCAACGTCATCGGGCAGTATAGCCTGGCCTACGTGCTCTTGCAACTGGCGGAGGAAACCCCGGACGGCAAGCTCAAAGCGGATCGCCTTGCCCGTGCGGAGTGGGCCTTGCTGCGCACCCGAGACCTGAACCCGGACCTGACCCTGACGTATTACAAGCTGGGCAAGCTGGCCCTGCAACGGGGCGATTATCAAGCCGCCAAGGAGTATTACCAGTCCGGCGTGATGGCCAACCCCGAGAATTTTGCCTTGCTGTTTAACCTGGCCTCGGTTTACGAAAAGCTGAACGAACCCGAGAAGGCCGAAAAGGCGTATGTGGAAGTGATTCGGATTAACCCGCGTTTTGTTTACGCGCATAACAACCTGGGCTTGCTGCTGGAGCAAAGCAATCGCCAGGAAGATGCCGAGGTTGTTTACCGAGAAGCCCTTCGGCAGGTGCCGGAGTATAATTACGCGCGGCTTAACCTGGGCAGTTTAATGCAAAACCAGGGCCGCCTGGATGAAGCCAAGGCCCTGTATGCCGAAGCGGTCAAATTCGAGCCGAACAACGGGTGGGCGCACTTGTACCTGGGCAATACCCACTATCGCCTGGGCAACTACGCCGAAGCCGTGGACGCCTATAAAAAGGCCGCCAAGCTCAACCCGGAATACCCGGCGACGTATTACCTGATGTCCCTGGCGTTGCAGAAGCTGGACCGGGATGAAGAAGCGCTGGAAAGCGGACAGCAATACATTAACCTGGCGCCCAACGGGGCCTTTTCCCGCGAGGCCGGTGAAATCATCATGACCATCCAGCAGACCAAGAAGCGCGCCGTCAATTCCCAAAAGCCCTAGATATTTAATCAGCCGTCCTGTTTATGGTGGACTTCTCCGTTGGCGTCACGCCAAATCCATAAAATTTGTTATGATGAACAAATATATGGTGGATAGAGGAGTGAGCCCGTGAACACAGTAACATCGGATGATAAATTATTAGCAGCCATTAGCTATTGGGGCTTTTTTCTGTTGGGTTTGCCTGCGCTTCTGATCTTCCTGATTAAGAAGGATGAATCCGTTTATCTTCGGAAGCATTCGTTACAAGCTCTATTGCTGGGCTTGGCTGTCTTTGTTCTGCTTTTCGTGGTGCTTGGCACTATAAGCAAGATACTGGGGCCTTTAACTCTGGGTTTAGGTTATTTGTTGATTATGCTGGTTCAAGTCGTTGTCTTTCTTGGATTCCTGGCATATAGCATTATTCTTGGCGTCCAATGTTTTCAGGGTGATGATACCAATATTCCGTATCTTACGGACTTTGTACACAAGAACTTGGGTGCTTAAAAATAGCTCTATTTCTTTTCTGGGGGGTTGGCGTCGTTTGATCCTTTAATGAGGACTTCGGAGCCGGGGCCTTCGAACTTGCGGAAAAGCCCGATGGCAAAGCCACACGCGGCGGCAATGGGGGTGCTGTTCAGCAGCCAGAGAAAGTGCAACCCGGGGAAAAACCCGGCGACGCAGCCAATCCCATCCACAACACGCATGCAGGTGCCGCTTTCCTTCCAGCTCTTCCTGGCCTGGTAAACCCCAAAGTCCCAGGCGTTCTTCAAACGCTCCCCGATGCCGGGCTGCCATTTAGGCTTATCCGCGCCGGCAGCCTTGGGCTCCGGCTGGACGGGTTGGGTACCGCCCGCCTGGGCCGATGAAAACCGCGCAGACGCTGCCCGAGATGGGCCAGAGATCGATTGGACATAATGATGCGAACGTGATGAAATCGTGGCCATGGAACACTCCTCAGCGTTTACCCTGTGAATAGGGGCATAGAAACGCCTGAAGGCGGGTTGATGATAGGAAACAGATCCGATACTTAATATAAGTTTATGTTAAACGACTGACGGGGCTTGCCCTGTCGCTTCTGCCGCCAGCGTTTTGGGGCTCATGCCCAGCTTGTGCAGCAATTGGTGATCGTGGTCGTGGCCGGGGTTGGGCGTGGTCAGCAGCTTTTCCCCGGTAAAAATGGAGTTGGCCCCGGCCATAAAGCACAAGGTCTGCGCTTCGTCGCTCAGCTGGGAGCGCCCGGCGGAAAGCCGGACAATGGCTTCCGGCATCGTGATTCGGGCGGTAGCGATTGTCCGAACCAGTTCCAGCGGATCCACGGTGGGGCGGCCTTCCAGCGGGGTGCCTTCCACCGGGACGAGCGCGTTAATCGGCACGGATTCCGGCTGCGGATCCAGGTTGGCCAGCGTGTGGATAAAGCTGATGCGGTCGGCCACGGTTTCGCCCATGCCGATAATGCCGCCACAGCAGACCTGAATCCCCGCATTTCGAACATTCTCAATCGTGTTCAGCCGATCCTGGAACGTCCGGGTGGTGATAATCCGGTCATAATATTCCGGCGAGGTATCGATGTTGTGGTTATAGGCGGTCAGGCCCGCCTCCTTGAGCTGTTGGGCCTGCTCCGGCTTCAGCATGCCCAGCGTAACGCAAGCCTCCATCCCCAGGTCGCGCACGGTTCGCACCATTTCCAGCACCTGGTCGAAGTCCTTGCCGTCCCGTACTTCCCGCCAGGCCGCGCCCATGCACAAACGGGTCGAGCCACCGGCCTTGGCCGCCAAGGCCTGCTCCCGAATCTCCTCCACGGAAGGCAGCGTCCACGTTTCAATCCCCGTGGTGTAGCGGGCGCTTTGCGGGCAATAGGCGCAATCTTCCGGGCAGTTGCCGGATTTGATGTTGGAAAGCGTGCAAAACTGAACCTGCTTGGGGTCGTGGAAGCGGCGATGCACCTGCATGGCCTCGAATAGCAAGTCCGGCAGGGGCAGGGCATACAATTCGGCTATGGCGTCTTTCGTCCAGGTTTGCATCGCGTCAGTTCCTTCATCTCTCACCGAAGCCCCACTGTACCACAAACCCCCCGCCCTTACTGCCGGTTGTGAACATTCATTATCTCTGGTCGCTGTTGAACGATGCAAACGATGCCGGACGACGACTTATACCCTCCCCCGCGATGTAGAGGAGGGCTAGGGCGGGGGTAAAGCTTCAGCCTTCATTCTAAGAATAGCTGGTCAAGGCAGATGCATTTGCTGGGTTGTTGATTTGTTACGGAGGTGGATGGAAGCCCCCACCCTACCCCAAAGGGAGAGGGAATAGGCGAAGGCTTACGGTGAAGCCCCTTAGCTGCGCACCTCAACCCAAGATCCATCCCCTCTCCCGCTCGCGGGGGAGGGCCAGGGTGGGAGTAAGCCACCCAGCCCCGCCATAACCCAAGCTCCGTCCCCTCTCCCGCTCGCGGGGGAGAGCTAGGGAGGGCGTAATCATCAAACTCCCACTACACTCTATAACCTGTCCCCTCTCCCTTTGGGGGAGGGCTAGGGTGGGGGCAAATCACCCAGCGCCGCCACAACCCAAGATCTGTCCCCTCTCCCGTTCGCGGGGGAGGGCTAGGGTGGGGGTAAACCGCCTAGCCCCGCCGAAAGCCCAAGCTGGAGGCCCCTAATCTCTTGACAACACAAGCGTATTAGTATATATTTAAGATATCTTTTAGTATCTTTCAACTGGATACTGAAAGTTGGAGGTCGTTGAATCACAATCGGGGGTTAGAAAAGTAATATGACATCGAAGAAACAGATAGAGGCCAACCGCCTCAACGCCCTGTTGAGTACCGGGCCCAAAACGCACGAAGGCCTGGAGAAGGTCAAGATGAATGCCTATCGGTTCGGCATGCGCTCGCGCTGCCCGGT
>CALAJO010000145.1 GCA_937922745.1 uncultured cyanobacterium | reverse complement strand
CCCATAAGGAACGTGCCTGACTCAAACGTCTGATGGTTATTTGGCGGATAGACCAACCGCATGGGCAATCTCTTCCCGTATTTGTCCAATTACCTGTAACGGATCCCTGGCCTGGAGGATGGGGCGGCCTATAACCAGGTAGCTTGCGCCGGAAGCCATGGCCAATTCCGGGGTCATCACCCGTTTTTGATCCTGGTGGTCTGTGCCGGCAGGCCGAATACCCGGATTCACCAAAGCAAGCTTCTGCCCATAACGGCTTTGGACACCCTGGTTTTCCTGGGCACTGCAAACCAAGCCGTACAAACCGACATCGACTGCCAGTCCCGCCAGATCCAAGGCCCAATCCGATGGGGAGATATTACCCGAGCCGGGAAAAACTTCCTGAAGCGTATTGGCATCCATGCTGGTTAAGGCAGATACGCCCAATAGCCTTAAGTCGCTACCGGTCACAACGTTCTGGGCGGCTTGCAGCATGGTGCGCCCTCCACTTAAATGCACCGTCAGCAGTTGGACATTGAGGAGCAGAATACTCTCCACAGCATGGGCAACGGTATTGGGAATATCATGCAGCTTAAGATCCAGGAAGATATCGCTGCCTTCTTCCTGAACGCGGCGCACAATCTCGGGGCCGTAGCGGTAAAAAAGCTGCATCCCGATTTTATAAGCCTGGATTTGGTGTCGTGTTTTCTGAACCCATGCCAGCGCTTCCGACATGGTCGGCACATCAAGCGCTAGTATAATCGGGTTATCTGGTTTCACGATGGGCTCATGATATTTAGTTGTTGATACGCGAGATACGTGTAACGCATCAAAACCAGTATAAGACCAAAATAGGCAATTGAAACCATAAATCTGATTTTTGGGGAAACGGTAAAATAGCCTTCTTCCTCCAGGGCTTGCCGGCTGAACATGCTTTTAAGGATGCGATGGCCGCCTATGGCCAGCACAATCAGGATAATAGGATTCCATACCTGGAGAAAGAGCAGAAAAAGCAGGGCCATGCCGGGAATCCACAGCCACCGGGAAATGGCGGTTGCGATGCGTCCGCCATCCAGTGGGGATAAGGGAACCATATTGAACAGGTTGATGATAAACCCGGTGAGCGCCAGCGTCATCAGAAAGCTGCTTTGGTAATAAAGTGCGGCAAGATAAACCGCATACGCGCCCAAAGTACCGAACAACGGGCCTCCGTAAGCCACCAGCGCTTCAGACTGGGCATTCTTCGGCGCGTCCTGCATGCCGATTAATGCGCCCACAAACGGGATAAAGACCGGACTCGTCGCGCGATATCCCATCCATTTCAGCACGATGACATGCCCCATTTCGTGAATCAGGATAAGACCCACAAACCCGGCGGCCATGGGCAAGCCAAAAAACAGGCTGTAAAGGGCCACGGCAATCACAATAGAAATGAGGCTCGTTCGGGTTGTGGATTGAGTTTTCTCCTGTTCATGGGGCTGTTCGTTTTCCGGTTGCCTGGCCGACAAATGCTCAGCCGGCATCCGGGGCGCTTCCGCAGTGCGTGTAGGACCGGATAAATATTGCTTAAAAAACGTCATGCCCGCCCCCTTGTCTATCAACCCTACTATCTTTACTTATATGGCGTCTGGAGTTTATTCCCCCAATGCCCGATTCGACCTGATTTTAACGGTATGGAGTAAAGCCCGAACCAGTGAGTTGGTTCGGGCTTTTATACTGTCGCTCAGAGAAAAAGTTATATAACGGTGCAGATTTATTATACATATATCTGGCTGGGATTAAAAGGGCCTACCCGGCGTCCGTCGATCGGTTGCGTTGGTGGCGGCGCATCCGTTGCGCGCGTGCCCTGCATTTGGGTAAAACCCGTATAAGGGCGCGTCGTTTGCACTTCGCTGTTATCCCTCAAGGTACCGGCTGAACCAGTGTAAGCGCTTGGCCCACCGCCTTGTCCACCATTTGCCCTCAACGTTGTACTGCCACCTGTAGACGTGGTGCCGGATTGGGTACCGTAGCGGCCTTGCCTGGCACTCCCCTGAGTGGGCGTTGTGCCGCCGCCGGTGGTGGTTGCCGAAAAGCGCGCCGTAAACGTATCGCTTTCCAGCGGGCGGATATACTGGCTGCTGGCTTGAGGCCGCGCCGCGCTCTTTTTTGGCGGGTTGGCCCCATAAAATAAATGACGGGAGTCGCCTGAGCTGTTACCCTGAAACGGGTTGCGTGCCGTAATCCGAAAGCTCATAAGGATTCCTCCTGTTTTACCGCATGTTTTATCGTAGGGGGTTAACTTCTTGCTTGTGTCCCTTGTATTTTAGGGAGGGCTAACCCTTTAACGTTGAACTATTGTACCTTTTGCAAGTGCTGTCGCTCAATCGGCTTGGTGGTTAAAGTTGCCCCCGCCAGGTGTCGTAAAAATGCAGCCAGATAAGCGATTTCCTAGCCGTGTTGCCTGATATCTTATAGAGCATTTATCTTCCGCAACTGTGCAGTAAAAATACCCTTGTGTAAGTGCTGTTCACTTTGTAAAATCAAGCTCCCAATGAATTTCAAGCTCAATTGTTAAGAAATAGATACAATCACCGTTTTTTGCGCAATTTCATTCTTTGAGGGATGTTATAGGCACGTTGACAACTGGACTCTTCCTTCGCAAATGCAAAGCGAATTGAAACTAGGATTAAGGAGAAAAGGATTACATGATTAACGCAATTAACCCGGCATTGGCAGCCAAGACCCACCGCGCCCATGCCAACCCGGCCCGCTTCGGCGCCACAACCATGGCCCATAACGTTGTAAACCATAATGGTACTGGCGATGCCTTTCATTCAGCCCAAGCGAGTGGTCGCTACGGGGTACGTGGTGGCCGTACTTTAGCATTAACTGTTTTGGCAGTATTATTAGCCGCTTGTGGTGGCGGCCCACCCTCTCCAAGAGATATTAATGCCCCGGATCCTTCTGCTGTAGCTAGATCTACTACTGTACCCGCTCCAACTGCTGATCCAGCTGCTCCTACAGCAGCTGCTGATGGACAGACACTTGCTGGTGATGAAGTCATTGCTCAGTTACCCAAATCTGCAGTTGAGCTATATGAGTTTGCTCAAGCTAATATGAATGTTGAATTAAGCGAAGACGAAGTTAAAAGATTACATATTCCTGCTGACCAAGAAATTGACCTGGGTAATCCTCCGGAAGGTCCCTGGTTGATTACTATCCACCCAACTCCAACGGAAGCAGTAGCTACCCAAGGCCATACAACTAATGGGCACATCACTATTACTGCAAGCGGCCATACCTTGGGTAATTACTTTGGCATGCCTGTTTCAGAGAATGCTGACGTAAATGACGGAAATTATGTACCACATTCAGGTGGCGACAATGGCTTTAATATTGGTGTTAATGTGGTTGGCTCTACTGAAGAGGGCTTTAAAGCATTAGTAAAACGTCTGGCTGAACTGTCAGAGAAATTAGGTATCACGCCAGATAGAATCTATCAATTCCATCAAAGGCCAAACGGCCAAGGTGCACCTCCGTATTTAGCCCCCGGAACAGAAACATCGGAAGAATCGCTTCATAAGCTTCGTGCTGCGGTTGCTAAAGAAATGGGTCTTGATTGGGGACAATAGTTTCCAACTAGAATTTTGTAAAAAAACGCCTTTCCCTTATGGGAGAGGCGTTTTTAAATTTTACTTTTAGCAGAAATGACGTTTGGCTTGGCCTTTATGGAAACCCATGGATTGCCGGGGATGTAAAAGCGCCAAGGGTAATCTTGCGCCAGGGAAATGCCAATGCGGGTTGTGGTAATTACTTCATCGTCGGCAACCGGCTCGCCCTCCATTAAATAGAGGGGGCTGGTTTCCTCCGTCAGCAGGATTTCGTTATGCTCTGCCTTAGTGATGCCAAGCGCCTTACACAGGCGGCCTGGGCCTTTGGTGTTAAGCGTAACTTCGGCAGGCAACTGCACCGGCTCCAGCGCCCGGAACAATACGGCCCCGGCTCGCCCCTCCGGCTCTGTGACCACGTTGAGGCAATGATACATCCCGTAGATGAAATAAACGTATGACAGACCCGGCTGCTTATACAACGTGAGTCCCCGACCTTTGGGGCCGGCATAGGCATGGCAGGCGGGATCGTCTTGTGTGTACGCTTCAGTTTCCACAATCTTGCAGACAATCGGTTGCGCGTGTTCCGGCATCCGGCAAACCAGGTGCTTCCCCAATAACTCGCGGGCCACAAGTACAGTGTCCCGCTGAAAAAACGACTGGCTTAAGGCCTGATTAAGCATTGCCTCCGAAATCCCCATATTGCGCGATTGTCCTCCATCAAGAGGTTATCTTATTTTTATTCACTTATGTTAATATGTCTAATAAGGAGATAGCTTACTTACGTGTATTGGAGGAAAGGTGTTGTCAACCCAGCAGGACAAACTGGTTATTGAGGGTGCTTACGCGTTAAACGGTTCGGTTAAGGTTTCAGGTGCGAAGAATTCGGTTTTAAAAATTATGGGGGCATGTATCCTGTCTGCCTCCAAGTTTGAGCTGCGCAATGTTCCCCAACTGTCCGACGTGCGCGTGATGACGGAAGTTTTGCGCCATATTGGCCTGGTGGTGGAGCAGCAGGATGACGTAATGTTCATCGACGCGACCCACATTTCCCGCACGGATGCCCCTTATGAACTCGTCAGCAAGATGAGAGCCAGTTTTATCGTATTGGGCGCACTGTTGGGCCGCTGCCACGAGGCGAAAGTTTCCCTGCCGGGTGGTTGTTCCATTGGCAAGCGCGGCGTTGATCTCCACATCAAGGGCCTCCAGATGCTGGGCGCTGAGATTAACCTGAACCAGGGTTACGCTGAAGCGGTTGCTTCTCGCCTGGAAGGGAAGGAAATCCTGCTGGATACGCCCAGCGTTGGCGCGACAGAAAATATTATGCTGGCGGCTGTTTTGGCCGAAGGCTCCACAGTTATCTCCAATGCGGCCCAGGAGCCGGAGATTGTCGATCTCGCCAACTTCCTCAACGCGATGGGAGCCGACATTAGCGGCGCCGGCACCAACGAAATTATTATTAACGGGGTTCGCCAGCAGGATTTGCACGGTGCAACCTACACCATTGTGCCCGACCGGATTGAAGCGGCGACCTATATGATTGCCGCCGCGGGAACCGAAGGCAATGTCATTCTCGAAAACATCATCCCCGGCCATCTTAACTCTGTTATTCGCAAGCTGGAAGATGTGGGCGCGGAGATCATCACCGAAGGGCCGAATACGCTGCGTGTCATCGGCACCGGCAAGCTGGAAGCCCAGAATATCGTGACCCAGCCTTATCCCGGTTTTCCCACGGATTTGCAGGCGCCGTTTATGGCCTTGCTGACGATTGCCAACGGTGTCAGTATCATTACGGAAACCTTGTATGAGAACCGTTTCAAGCAAATTGGCGAACTGAACCGGATGGGCGCGCAAGTTCAACAGGAAGGCGATATTGCCGTTGTCACGGGCGTTCCCAAGCTTACCGGCGCACAAGTAAAGGCCAGCGATTTAAGAGCGGGCGCTGCACTGGTGATTGCCGGCCTGCAAGCGGAAGGCACCACGGAAATCTTTGAGCTGAGCCATATCGATCGTGGTTATGAGTGCCTGGTGGAAAAGCTGACCGGCATCGGCGCACGGATTAGCCGTGTTCCTGCTGAATTGACCGGCATTGCGGACACCACGCCTGCAACCAACTAATCCGTCCGTTAAGTCTGGAAGAGTGGAGTCCTTATGAATCAGAATGCGGAAAATCCGCCTTATAAACGGTGGTACGACCATGACCCGATGCTTGCGGAAGTGTTGGACGTGTTACGCTCATTCAAGGACGAACTCCGGACGCAATCCCAGGTCTTTATCGACAAGATTGCCGCCGAAGTGGGCGAAGAAACCGTAAACCAGTTTTACGAGAAAGTCCGCACGGATCTAGGTGAAAAATTCGGGCGACGCTGGTATGACCAGGATCCGGTAGTTTCCAAGGCCGTCGAGTTGCTGCGGGTGATTCCGCCGGAAGCCCAGCGCAAGGCTGCGGAAAGTTTCCTGAAGGGATTGCGGGAAAAAGGGATTGATGTATCCCCCGAGTCCCAACGGTCCTAGCGTCTTTTTACAATGACGGATCAGGGTTTAGACATTCCACCGGCATTTATCACGGCTGCCGAGCAGTTTAACGCGCACCAGTATTGGGAATGCCACGAAACGCTGGAAGCTCTATGGCTGCCTGCAACGGAACCGTTGAAAACATTTCTCCAAGGGATTATCCAGGCAGCGGCCGGGTTTCTGCATGTGGAGCGCTGCAATTATAAAGGCGCGATTAGCTTACTGAGCCAGGCGTTGGATAAACTCCACCGCACAGAAAACGACGTTCAGTTCCATCACTGGATGAATGTGTTTGAATTCATAACAGACATCGAGTTGGCTTATAACGAAGTTGAGTGTTTAGGGCCTTCAAATCTCAATCATTTTTGTTCGAGTCAATATCCAGTTATTTCAATTAATGAATATAATCAAAGAGTGAAATCTGAAAAGGTTATATAGGAGAAGATACTCGAGTCTATTCTTGTCTTTCGCTGGTATTAACATTGGTTGGAAGCAGGTCAATGACAAGGGAACTAGGACTCTTCCAAGGTAACTTACTCTCTATTCCAGGCGGCTCTTCTAATTTGTTATAAATCTGAGTGTGAATAAAGCGCAAATCAAAATTATGAAAGAACTGTTGTATAGATCTATATTGTGCTTGAATACCCTTTATATAGCTAGAACTCATCCGGTAATTCTCTTCAGAATCAGAACGGCAGAAGCGAGTTGCCAAAAGGCTTCATAGAACTTGGCATATCGTTCATAGCGGATTTCCAATTTTCTAAATTTTCCCATCCAGGCAAACGTCCGTTCGA
>CALAJO010000144.1 GCA_937922745.1 uncultured cyanobacterium | reverse complement strand
GTCGAACGGACGTTTGCCTGGATGGGAAAATTTAGAAAATTGGAAATCCGCTATGAACGATATGCCAAGTTCTATGAAGCCTTTTGGCAACTCGCTTCTGCCGTTCTGATTCTGAAGAGAATTACCGGATGAGTTCTAGTTACCGATGAAATTTGCATACATCACACTCCCAAATACATAATTTCTAATTCAGATGATGTTGGACTAACTAAAACCCAAGCACAAGATAGATTGCCTTATTTGTAAAGGCAACTATGCAAGACCAAAATATTTTTGCATATAAACTGGCAGAGGTGTTGTTGTATCCGGTTGCTTTTCAATTAACTCTTTCAGTTCGGCATGCAACCATTGAAAAAATCCGCTAGCTTGTTCTAATAGCCGTGCAGATCCTTCAGCAATAACCGGATCAGACTCGTCATCAATATCCCTATCATCGTATGGGCCTTCCCTCACAACCACTTGAAAATGCTGGCTGTCGTGAGAACCGCCAACAATAGTCGGTTCTGCAAAAGTCATTTCTTCCAGTTCCCAAATATTTTTACCTGTGGGGTCAACTTCCTGTTTTTGAGTTTGTAGCAGTAGAGGCCCCCGATCCTGGATCAGCATAAAATTGTTTTCGCCCCGAAGATTATAGAAAAACCAGTAAGCCTCCCGCGGTGAGAAAGCAATCTTGAAGAAATGCTGATTTTCATTTTGTCCAATTTTAGCCTTTGCTAGACGTTCTGGCGTAAAAACGGCCTTTAATTCTTTTATTTCCATAAAAAGACGTGCTTGGCTTTCCCGGACTCCGACAGGATCGTCATCAGCATTATCTAGCCCCTGAAAGCGCAGTTTTTGAGCAGAAACTGTAAAGATATCCGTTTGAATATTTTGTTGTCTTGGTTTTATTCCTAAAGGGAAAGAAGTTTTAAATAAAAAAGGCCTTGATCCTGTTGGTAAAATACGCATCATCCCTTTGCCTAAGTTTAATTCAGCTCCTGTGGATAAAATAAAACCCAAACATCCAGGAGATTGCGTCCCGGTTAAAATGTTTTACAGCGAAGCGGCCTTTTCCGTTCTGCGGGCGTCCTGCTGCATCTTTAAGTCCGCGTAGAGGAGGGCAAACCAAACCGTGCCCAGCGGCAGCAACAAGGCATAAATCAGCGAAAAGAGAAGCGTGCGAACCAATTCCACGGAAACCTGATGCACATCGTGCCAAAGCAGGTGGACAAGCCGGGTGATGACCGGGTTGTTCTGCGCCAGGATGGTGAGGTTACTGCTACTCTCCTGCAAGACGAACTGGACGAGCTTTTCAGTCGGCATGGCTATTAGTCTCGTCAACTGGGTTACATCCAGCACGGTTGTAAGGATGCCGGGTAGGATAAACTGGGTGAGCAACCCCACAATAACGATGAAACCGATGGTTTTCAGGATGTTCTGCCCCACCAGATCCACGCTACGGAACAACGTGGCCCCAGCCGAGCCCGGCATATACGCGAAGACCTGGAAAACCAGGGAGAACAGGATGAGCGATATACAGGAAACCAGGTAGCCCAGCAGCAAAATACCAATCGACGCTAGTATTGCGACCCAAAGCCAATCCGGAAAGGCTGACACCAGCGATATCGGGATCATGGCAAAGCCGAACGGGATAAACAGCAGGGCAAACAGGAACGTCCACAGCAGCGTATAATCCGAGGAGCGGTTGGTAATGCGGATAACATGGCGCTCCGGGTCATCAGAACGCCCGGTATCCCACACTTCACGGATTAAAAGGTTTAGCGCGGCATACCACACCATGTAGCGCCAAAACCCGTAGAAGAATAGCAGCATTCCCGGGGCATTCAGCAGGATGAAAAGCATCCAAAGCGCCCACACGGTTAAACTCGGCCATTGGCCGGAAATCCAGTTCATCCCGCCATAGGTGAGGCCCAACCAGATGACCACACCCAGGATTTGCGCCAGGATAGGCCAGATGAGCGGGCGTGTTAAGCAGGGAAGGTGCGACGCATAGAACTTCGCACCCTCCCATAAAATTTGCTTCACCGTTCGGCGCTGATAAAACAGCTCAGCCACCTCCATCTTAGGAAGCGCCTGTCCGCCATGGCGACAGGCAGACGCAGTTTAAATTACTTGTGCAGCGCGGGCTCGGCGGAGAGAACGCGCTCGAATCCTTTTCTCATTTTATCCAATTTCTGCGCATCCGTGGATTCCATGTAGGCCCGCAGCAGGGGTTCCGTGCCGCTGGGGCGCACAGTAATCCAGGAGTAAGGCTCAAAATACAACTTTACGCCATCCCGGTGATCAACGGACTCGATGGTCAAGCCCTGGAAGTCCTGGCCGGGCTTGAGGGTTTTCAGTTCGTCAACCACTGCCTTTTTGCGGGCTTCCGGCAAGTGGTAGTTCTCGGCAAACCCCTGGAAGTGCATCCCGGCCTCACGGATCATGTCGTCATAAATCGCGCTTAGCGGCTTGCCTTCCTGCGCAATCATTTCCACAATCAGCAGGTTGGCCAGCACGCCATCCTTCTCCGGGATATGCCCGAGGATGCTGAAACCACCGGATTCCTCGCCGCCGATGATCACGGGCTCATCGCGCATGGCCTGGCCAATCCACTTAAAGCCGACTGGCGTTTCGATGACGCGCACGTCCCCGTAAACTTCCGCCAGGCGATCGAGGAGTTTGGAGGTTGCCAGGCTGCGAACCACCACGCCGCGCATCCCCTTGTTCTTGTAGAGATGGCGGAACACCATTGGGACAATATCATTTGCCACATGGAAGCGACCTTTTTCATCTACCACGCCAAACCGGTCGGTATCCCCATCGGAAGCCAGGCCCAGGTTAAACCCTTCGGCTTTAACGCGGCGCATCAATTCCGGCAGATACTCTTCCTTGGGTTCCGGCATAGTGCCCCCAAACAGCGGGTCACGGCCGTTATGGATGGTTGTCACGTCCAGCCCGCATTCTTGCAGCAGGGTGTCCACATACCCTTGGCCGGAGCCGTACATTGGGTCGTACAGAATCTTCATCCCCTTGGCCTTACGGATTGTATCGAAGTTGACGAGGGTTCTCAGGAACGTTAGGTACTCTTCGCGCGGATGAATGGTCTGGATTGTTCCCTTCTGGGCCACGTTGGCAGGCGGCACCACGGAATCCAGGTCGGCTTCAAACGCGCGAACATTGGCAACGATGACATCCGTGATTTCAGGCATCGCCGGGCCGGCATACTCCGGGATAAACTTGATGCCCAGGTATTCCGGCGGGTTGTGGCTGGCGGTAAACATCATTGCGCCAGCGGTGTTATGCTCCTTTGCCACATAGGCAATCACCGGCGTGGGGTGCCAGGTGTCGGCAAACTCAACGTTAATCCCATATTCCGTCAGGATGTTCGCGGCGTGCTGGGCAAATTCCTCGGCCAGAAAACGCAGGTCATATCCCACAACTACCGGGCGCTCCGTCCCAAAGCGACCCAGAACATACTGGGCAATCGCACGCGTTACGATTTCCACATTGTCAAACGTAAACTGCTGGGCAATCACGGCGCGCCAGCCATCCGTCCCAAATTTAATCGGCTCTTTCCGCATTGTCAGTCGTCCTCTCTTTACCAAACAACCAATATGAGGGGATTTTATCATACTCACGCCCGCATCACGATTGCTAAAGCGATTACAATCCGTGGGCGTAAACTTGTTTGAAGCGAAGGCCTGAATAGGGCAATTTAACAACTTGAGCGGTTTCATGAAGGAACATCCCGTTTGGGGATGTGTGATGTGACTTGAAACCTACGGGTTAATCGGATACAGTGTCGCCATGACGATTCAAGATTCAGCCATTCAAACCGCCTCCAAAAAAATTGGATTCGTGCATCTCGGATGCCCTAAAAACCTGGTGGATACCGAACAAATGCTGGGCCTGCTCAACAAGGCCGGGCATACCATCGTGGGCGACGAGTCCGAAGCCGACGTGATGGTGGTTAATACCTGCTCTTTTATCGACAAGGCCCAGGAGGAATCCGTGCGCAACCTGGTTCACTTGGCCGAAGCGGGCAAGAAGATTATTATTACCGGCTGCCTTTCCCAGAAATACCAGGGCGACTTGCTGGACCTGATTCCGGAAGCGGACGCCGTGGTGGGCACCGGCGATATGGAAAAGATTGTGGATGTCGTTAACCGTGTCAATCGCGGGGAACGGGTCATCTCCATCACCCAGGATCCCGAATACATCCTGGAAGATGATACCCAGCGGATGCACATTACCGTTGGCTCTTATGTGTATGTCAAAATCGCAGAAGGGTGCGATTACCGTTGCTCTTTCTGCATTATCCCCTCTATGCGCGGCGACTTTCGGAGCCGCAACCCCAAAAGCATCGTGGAAGACGCCAAGCGCTATGCGGAAAAAGGCGTGTCTGAAATTATTCTGGTAGGCCAGGATACGACCAGTTACGGGAAAGACCTGGATTACAGCCTCCCCAAATTGCTGCGCGACCTGAACGACGTGGACGGCCTGCAATGGATTCGTTTTCTCTACGCTTATCCCAACCTGGTAAGCGATGAGTTGCTCGATACCATTGCCGAGTGCGACAAGGTTGTAAAGTATATGGATTGCCCGCTGCAACACATGCACCCAGAGGTGCTTCGCCTGATGCGCCGCCCGGTGATGGATCATGTGGCCTTTGTCGACCGCGTCCGCAGCCGCATCCCGAATGTGAAAATTCGGACAGGCCTGATTGTCGGCTTCCCCGGCGAAACAGAAGCCCACTTCGATTACCTGCTGGAAACCGTGGAGCAGGCCCAGTTTGATCGTCTCGGCGTATTCGAGTATTCTGATGTGGAAGGCGCTCACAGCAAAGGGCTTCAAGGCAAGGTGCCTAAGCGGGAAATCAAACGCCGTCGTAACGCCGTAATGGAGCTACAGCAAGGCATTGCGCTCCGTAAAAACCAGGCGCTGATAGGCTCTACTGTGGATGTGCTGGTGGATACGGCAGACCCCAACCGCAATACGTTTGAAGGGCGCACCCAGTGGGATGCCCCGGAAATCGACAATCTGGTGTTGGGTAAAGGTCCGGCGGTTCCCGGCGAAATTGTTTCCGTCCGTGTGGAATCTGTCACACCCTACGATCTCAAAGGCACCGCCCTGTTCGACTGATTTTGGATTGATTGAGTGGTCTCATTCTAACGAGCTGGGCTTATCCCTTTACTGCTCGGAACTTCGACTGACGCTAAAGTGGTTTCCTCGCCTACAATAGGCCTAACCAAAGCGATATGCAGGACGCTTAAGCATGCCGGGCATAAGCATTATTCAGCTCGTTTTGGCCAGCCTGGCAATATCAACTTCCATTACGGCAGCCCGATTTAATGATTCACCGGCATGCATGGGCATGAAAAAAGCCCTGATTGTGTTAACCAGGGCTTTTTGGAACGCTAATGCTTGAACGGTTAGTTTTGCTCCCAAGCGCGGAAGATAAGGGATGCGTTATGCCCGCCAAACCCAAACGAGTTGGACATGGCGACTTTTACCCCATCCACCTTGCGCGCGGTATGCGGCACGTAATCCAAGTCACACTCCGGATCCGGGTTGTCCAGGTTGATTGTCGGCGGGATCATCTGATCACGCAGGGCCAGCAAGGAGATGACCGCTTCGGTGGAACCGGCGGCCCCCAGCATATGCCCGGTCATACTCTTGGTTGAGCTGACGAGCAACTTGCCACTGGTTGCATGGTCGCCGAAGATACGCTTAATGGCCTTGGTCTCCGCGATATCGCCCAGCGGGGTGCTGGTGCCGTGGGCATTGATATAACCCACCTCTTCCGGGCTTAAGCCGGCATCACGCAAGGCGGCTTTCATCGCCAAGGCGGCGCCGTTCCCGTCTGGTGCAGGGGAAACGATGTCATGCGCGTCCGCGGTGCGGCCATAACCGATAATTTCGCCGTAGATTTTGGCGCCACGAGCCAAGGCATGGTTCATTTCTTCCAGAATCAAGACGCTGGCGCCTTCGGACATGACAAACCCGTCCCGGCCGGTATCAAACGGACGGCTGGCCTGCTGGGGCTCATCGTTGCGCATGGAGAGCGCGCGGCACGCCGCAAAACCGGAAACGGAAATGGGCGTAATCGGGGCTTCCGAACCACCGGCAAAGGCCACATCGGCCTCATCGTTGGCAATAATCCGAAACGCATCGCCAACCGAGTGAGCCCCGGTTGCACATGCAGTCACGACGGCCATGTTCGGGCCTTTTGCATTGTATTCTATCGCAATACGGCCTGCGCCCATGTCGCAAATCATCATCGGCACCAAAAACGGGCTGCATCGGCTGTAGCCTTTCTCAATCACCTGATGAAGCTGGGTTTCAATCGTACCCATCCCACCGGCAGCGCTGCCCACAATAACGGCAAACCGTTCCGGCTCTACCGAGTCGGCGGTAAGGCCGGCATCGTTGTAGGCTTCTCGGGCTGCCGCCATCGCAAACTGCGTGAAGCGATCCATGCGGCGGGCTTCCTTCTTATCCATGTAATCTTCCGGTTTGAAATCCGAAATCTCACCGGCGATTTTACAGCTTTGGTCGCTGGTATTAATGATGGAAATTTCACCGATGCCGCTCTTGCCTTCCAGTAGCGATTGCCAGAAAGGCTCCACCTTCACCCCGGAGGGCGTAATAACACCAATGCCGGTAATAACGACCCGGCGTTTTTCACGATTTGACATGTTTCTCTACAGGTCTGTCCTGCTGTTTACTTCTGCTTTTTGCCGACTACTTGGCGTTTTTGTCGATGTAGCTGACAGCGTCCTGGACGGTAACGATTTTTTCGGCTTCCTCATCGGGAATTTCGATACCGAACTCCTCTTCGAACGCCATAACCAGCTCAACGGTATCCAGGGAATCCGCGCCTAAATCGGTTTGAAAGCTCGCTTCAGCGGTTACTTCCTTCTCTTCAACGCTCAGTTGCTCAACAACAACCTTTTTAACGCGCTCGAAAGTTGAAGTGGTTGTACTCATAATTTAAAAACCTCCCGTTTTCTACATGTATTGCTGACTAAATATACCTATAAAACCAATCCGCCGTCAACTTGAAGGACTTGTCCCGTGATATAGTGCCCTGATGTTACCAGAAATACGACGGCGTTCGCAATATCTTCCGGTGTGCCGATGCGTCCTAAGGGGATATGGTCGAGGACTTTCGACGTATCAATGGATTCGGTCATATCCGTGGTGATAAACCCCGGAGCGACGGCATTTACCGTAATATTCCGGCTGGCCAGCTCCTTGGCGGAAGCCTTGGTCATCCCGATCATGCCGGCCTTGCTGGCGGCATAATTCACCTGGCCGGGGTTGCCGTAAATCCCGGAAATACTGGTTATATTGACGATCGATCCGCTGCGTTGCTTCATCATTACCTTGGCGGCGGCACGCGTGGTGTAAAACGCCCCGGAAAGGTTGGTTTCAATCACCTTGTCCCAATCCTCGTCCTTCATCCGAATCATGAGGGTGTCCCGCGTAACGCCGGCGTTATTCACCAGTACATCCAACCGTCCGAAGCGGTTGACTGCCTCATCTACGAGATGCTGCGCGCTTTCGGAACTGGAAACATCGCCTTGAACTGCCAGCGCTTGGCGGCCCTTGGCTTTTACCGCTTCTTCAACCTCGGCGGCGGCGGCCTGGTTGGACGCGTAATTAATCACGATGTCAAACCCTTGGTCGGCCAAGGCAAGCACACAGGCCTTACCGATGCCGCGCGATCCACCTGTAACGAGGGCAACCTTGCCTGTTGCGTCAGACATTAGGCATGAATCCTTTCACTCACAGCTTCTACTGTCTTCTCCAGGGATTCCCGGTCGAAGACGTTAAACATCGCACTGTCGCGATAGACTTTCTTCATCATCCCGGTCAGGACACGGCCCGGCCCGATTTCAACAAACGTGTCCACACCTTCCTGGTGCAGCAGGCGGATGGTATCCGACCAGCGCACGGAGGAATGGATCTGCTCGGCCAGCTTTTCTTTAAACTCAACGGCGCGCCAGGTTTCCTGCGCGTCCACATTGGTGATGACCGGGAAGCGGGCATCTTGAAACTCGAATTCTTCCAGGTAAGCGCGAAAGCTGTCACTGGCTTCGGCCATTAGCGGCGAATGGAAGGCGCCCCCCACGGGCAGCATCACCGTTTTCAATGCGCCCAGTTCTTCTTTGGCATATTGGCAAACCGCTTCTACCGCTTCGGGATAACCGGAAATCACGGTCTGATCCGCCGTGTTGAAATTCGCAACCGTCACGATGCCCAAACCGGAATTTTTGATGTGGATAACGGCTTTCTCCGTCATGGTTTCACCCAGGCCCAGGATTGCAGCCATGGCTCCGGGAGGGGCGCTTTCCATCAGTTCGGCCCGTTTCTTTACCAGCTTGGCAGCGGATTCGGTCGTAATAACCCCCGCGGCTGAGAGCGCGCCATACTCACCCAAGCTGTGCCCTGCGGCGTAAGCGGGCGAGAATCCGGCTTTCCCTTTAAAAACTTCCAAAGCCGCAAGCGAAACCGCCAAGATGGCGGGTTGCGTGTAAAGTGTCCGCTTCAGCGTTTCTTCCGGCCCGTTAAACATGACCTCTAGCAAATCCGGCATCACCCATTGCTTAAAATTTTCGAATACCTGGCGTGCTTCCGGATACGAATCATATAAATCCTTTCCCATCCCCACGGATTGGGAACCCTGTCCTGGAAACAGTAATGCAATCTTTGCCATGGTTAACCCCCTTTTAAATGATTCACAAGCTGAGGCCGCACTTTTAGATCATGCGCTGTGATGAAACGTCGCTTTTTAGCGGCTAATTTTGTAAGGCTCCGATCGAGCTCTGGAGGAGAGAGAAAAGCAGACCAAAACGCTTCTCGCTTTCCCTTGCCTTTGAGCTGAGGAGTCCCTATTGATTCTATAATCGTTTTTAATGCCGGTAGAGCAGGTTGGGAGTAATGCAGGGTAAAGAGTGATTTGATGACTTTTTCTTGCATTTGTCCGTTACGAAGTTTTAAAGTTGCCTGTGCAATGGCATTTAAGCCTTGTCCATAAAGAGTCGTTAGGTCGCGTAAGGCCTTTTGTAATAGCTTGACTTGATCAGTGTCGGAAAGTTTTGAACGGGGAATAGTTGGAATTGTCAGGACGTAATGGGCGAAGGGGTTGATTTGCTCCACTAACGTGCCATCCCTAAAGTAGTCCTGAATCTGGGCGATTGGATATTGAATTGCCGCTCCATGCCGTGGTTGATGAAATTTCAGTTGGTGCGTAAAGGCCAGATTGGTAGATTGTACAGGCTGCATACAGGACTCCTTTGCGGCAATATTGTTAATACTTAAACCACTTCCAGGGATTTTGTCTGCAAAGTGGCAGGAGCCGCGTCTGTGCGGTGGTCAACGCAATTCCATTTCATTACGGCGGTGGAAACGGCCAATCCCGCCCCGAATCCGCATAAAACCAAGGTATTTCCGGTTTTGATCTGCCCGCTCATCAAGGCATCATAAAGCGCCAGTGGGATAGACGCAGCCGAGGTGTTGCCATAATGCTCCAGGTTCACAATCATCTGCTCTTCTCGGATGTCCATCCGCTCAGCCATGGCTGTCATAATTCGGGCATTGGCCTGGTGAAGCACGTAATAATCAATTTCTTGCGGGGTGAGCCCTGCTTTTTTCACTGTTTCCGCCATTAAGCGCGGCACTTCGCCCACGGCAAACTTGAAGACCTCTCGGCCATTCATATAGATTGCCGACTTTTCGATATTCTGACGAGGTGTGGTGAGCGGGCAGTTGTCGCGATTTACCGGCAGCTTGATTTCCTGGCCGCGCGCGCCATCGAGCATAAAATCCACTGCCAGCACATCGGTTTCGCCTGCTTTCTCGTGGCGGGAAATAATGAAAGCGCCTGCGCCATCCCCAAACAGGACGCACGTGTTGCGATCATACCAGTCCGTGTATCGGGAATGCGTATCGGCTCCTATAACCAGGGCATTCTTGGCCGTACCGTTCTCGATAAACTGTACAGCCGTAGATAAGGCATAGATTAGGCCGCTACAGCCCATCATCATGTCAAACCCAAACGCCTTCAGCGCGCCGATGCCTTGCTGCACCACGCCGCAAGCAGCCGGGTAAATATAGTCCGGGGTGGAGCTGGCAACGATAATCAGGTCAATGTCTTCGCCTTGCATCCCTGCATAGGCCAATGCGTTTTTTGCGGATTCAATGGCCAGGTCGGTCACCAGTTGATCGCCGGAAACAACCCGGCGGGCTTTGAACCCGGTGCGGGAAGTGATCCATTCATCGGAGGTTTCGACCAATCCCGTCAGGTCGTCATTCCAAACAATATGCTCAGGGATGGAAACGCCAATTCCCCGGATTGCGACACCATACTTGCTCATGCTACACACACCCTTCCAGGACTTTGTTTTCTATCTTGCCGATCACACCCTGCTCGATGGCCTCCGTGGCCACGCGGATGGCATTTTGAATGGCATAGGCGCGACTGCCCCCATGGCCGATAACGCAAATCCCTTTTACGCCAAGCAATAGCGCTCCGCCAAACTCTTCGTCGGAGACTTTGCGCTTAATTCTTTTGACCCCGTTTTTTACCAGCAAACCGCTGGCCTTGGCAAACAAACTGCTGGTAAACTCGGTCTTAATAAAGCTCATCACCATGTTGCCAACGCCTTCAGCGGTCTTAAGGGCAACATTACCGGTAAACCCGTCGCATACCACCACATCGGCAGAGCCATCAAACAGGTGACGGCCTTCGATATTGCCGATGAAGTTGATCTCGTCGTGCTGCATCAACAGCTTGTGGGTGGAAAGCGTAAAGGAATTCCCTTTACTGGACTCCTCGCCAATATTCAGCAAGCCGACGCGGGGCTTTTTAACATGCATAACGGCACTGGAGAAAATTGTTCCCATGCGGGCAAATTGCACCAGCATCTCCGGGATGCAGTCTGCATTGGCGCCTGCATCCAGCAGGATGCACGGGTTTTGGGTGGAAGGCAATACCACGGCAATCGCCGGGCGATCAATCCCATCAATCCGGCCCATGTTAAAAATGGCCGATGTCATCGCGGCGCCGGTACTGCCAGCGGCCACCAGCCCTTGCGATTCGCCTTTGGCGACACACCGGCTGGCTACAACAATGGAAGCCCCTTTTTTCTTTCTTAACGCGGCAACCGGCGACTCGCCCATATCAATGGTTTCGAGCGCCGGGACAATTTCATAGTCCACGCCGTGCGTATCCAACTGGTTCAGTTCATGCTGGATCCGATCCGGGTGGCCTACCAGTTGCAGACCGATATGGTAAAGTTGAGCGCCTTGGATTGCGCCTTTAACAATCTCATACGGGGCATGGTCGCCCCCCATACAGTCCACTGCAATGCGAATTGGTCGCTTGTTTGTCATAACCCTGCACTTACGCCCTTCAGCTTGATTCAGTTAGAACAGAAGGGGCCCTATAGCCGGAATCGTGAGCCGCTTACTCTAAGGTTAAGCCGAAGCGCTCGGAAACTTGCTTGCCGCCGTAGTGTCCGCAGGTTTCGCAAAGGACGTGGGTTAATTTCTGATCACCACAGTTCGGGCAGGTCATCAGGGAAGGCACGGTCGCTTTCCAGTTGGAACGTCTGTGTCCCTGTTCGGAATGGCCTACACGCTTCTTAGGAACTGGCATTGTTGGTTTACCTCGAATTTCGATAGTTAGGGTCAGTATAACGTTAAGTACATACTATGGCAAAAAAAAATTCAGATCTCAACCACTTTCCGCTTCGGCTCTTCATGGCCGTGCGCTGGGTTTCGGGCAAGGCGGTCGCTCCCAAGTCAGGCCGGGATATCACATGTCTCCCTACTGCACAGGCGATCCTGTTGCATTCCCATCACAATGAGCTGCCGGATCAGATCTTTTAAATCCAGCTCTCCTTCAGGGTCAATCACTTCATAAAAGTCTTCTTCGTTTAACTCCACTTCACCGGGCCGATCGGCTTCGATGTAGTGGTTAAACACAAAGTCCTCCTCGAAGGACTCTCGGATTTCGCGCTCATAAGGTTCGTAACACCTGTCGCAAGGCTCTTCCACAGTGGCATGGAACCTTCCGCTTACCGTCAACCCGGTGGAGTCCAGCTCAACCAGAGCTACGGTATACACGGGCCCCTTGGTCGGCAGATCCTCAAACTCGTAGTTTTCCTCCACAGGCAACTCCTGTTTGCCTGCCCGCTGCATTTCCCGAATTGAAACCTTCTCTAGCGTCATCGAAAATCCCATCGCCATCTCGTTATTTTTGCAGTATTTTTATTAGCAGTTGTATCATAGTCCGCATGAATTGCAAATTCGACGATGGATGATAGACGTCTGACGGATTCAACCAACGGATTAACCTGATGAAAGCGGCCATTATTACACCCGAAAACGCCTTGGCGTTTGAAGAGATTCCCCAGCCAACCCTGCCGGAAGGGGGCGCTTTAATTCGCGTGACGGGATGCGGC
This sequence comes from uncultured cyanobacterium, assembly GCA_937922745.1. Lineage (GTDB taxonomy): Bacteria > Cyanobacteriota > Vampirovibrionia > Vampirovibrionales > JAGQHJ01 > CALAJO01. The sequence continues at coordinate 16,205 of CALAJO010000144.1, read as the reverse complement.
ATTTGCGGCTCGGATCTGGATAAGCTGCTGAACCGAAATCCCGTTCCGGGTAGTGTTTTAGGCCACGAAGTGGTGGGTGTGATTGTAGCGCTGAGCGAGACAGCGAAAACGGCCCTGCAAATCGGTCAGCGGGTAAGCGTGGCGCATCACGTCCCATGCCAGGACTGTTATTATTGCCGTCATCAATCGCCTTCCATGTGCAGGACGTTTAAGGAAACCAACATTTATCCCGGCGGGTTTAGCGAAATTATTGCCGTTTCGGCCGATCATCTGGCGCACACGGTTTTCCCGCTTCCAGACTTTCTGAGCGATTTGGCGGCAAGTTGTATTGAACCCCTGGCGTGCTGCCTGCGAGCAGTTGATCGTTTGCCCCAGGATATCGGAAGGAACGTCCTCGTGGTGGGGCTGGGCTTTATTGGCCTGATGACGGCGCAATATCTAAAACATTTGGGTTTCCATACATTCGGCATTGATTTAAAAGCGGATCGAATCCATCTGGCCCAGCAACACCATATGCTGGATATAGCCACAACGAATCAGCATGCTTTGCAGGAGCAAATTCAGGCCCAAACTGAAGGGCGCGGTGTGGATATCGTATTTTTATCTATTGTCAATCCGGAAACCTTGAAGCTGGCATTCGAGGCCATTCGCGATGGCGGCACAATCGGACTTTTTACCTCTTATGGGAAGGGTGCGCCCATCCTTAACCAGAATGAGCTTTATTTTCGGGAAATTAATATTGTTGCCAGTTATTCCCCCTCGCTGGCCCATTTGCAAAAGGCCTATGCGTATATCAAGGATGGCGTTATCCAGGTAGAGCCGCTGATGACGCATACCTTCCCACTTTATAAAGCGCAGGACGCCATGGATTGCTATCGTAGCGGGGAAGCCATCAAGGTGTTCATTCAGCAATGACCGCGATGCTTAATGCCAGTGCGAAAATGATGAAGGCAGCAATGCTTTACCAACCTGGCGAGGTGCATTACGAGGCCGTGCCGCTGCCGCAACCCGGCCCTGGGGAGATTGTGATCCAGGTTGGCGCGGCGCTGACCTGCGGCACCGACCTGAAAACTTACCGTCGAGGGCATCCGGTGCTGATCAAGGAATACCCGTCTCCTTTCGGGCATGAGTGCGCGGGAACCGTCTATACGGTTGGCGAAGATGTGGCCGTGTTTAAACCCGGCGATCGGGTTGTCGTGGCCAATTCGGCACCGTGCGGCGATTGCTTCTTTTGCCAAAAGAATGACTTTAACCTGTGCGAAAACCTGAATTTCCTCAACGGGGCCTATGCCGGCTTCCTCAAAATCCCTGCGCGAATTGTCGCGAAGAATACCCTGCCCTTGCCCCAGCCTATAGGGTTCGAAGCGGCCGCGTTCTGCGAGCCTTTGGCGGTCTGTCTTAAAGGGATTGAAGCCTGTCGCATACAACCCGGTGATCGCGTGGCGGTTTTAGGCCTGGGGCCGATTGGCCAACTCCTCGTTCGGTTGGCAAAGCTGGAAGGAGCCCATGTTACCGGTTTTGCCCGTAACCCGCTAAAGCTGGGAATGGCTCAAACGTTTGGCCATGCGGATGTTGTCGCGAATCTCACCCAGTATGCTTCTTCGGAAGACATTGTAAAAGACTTAACTCCTAAGGGATACGGCTTTGACGTGGTGATTGAAGCTATCGGCCAGCCGCATATGTGGGAGATGGCGATTCAGTTGGCGCGGCGTGGTGGCTTGGTGAATCTGTTTGGTGGGTGCGAAGGGGGCACGAAGATTGATTTGGAAACCCGGCGCCTTCATTATGACGATTTGACGCTGGTCAGTCCGTTCCACCATACGCCGCGGCACTTCCGTCAGGCTCTGGAACTCATTGCCTCCGGCCAGGTCGATCCCACGCCGCTCATCACCCATCGGCTCCCAATGGCGCAGGTGGTGGAAGCCTTGGAGCAAGTGGCGGCGGGCACGGCGTTAAAAATTGCATTGAAACCGGATCATGATTCAGCAGGATATCTATAGGTGAGGATTGCGATGATGTCTTTCAGTCGTGTTACTGCACTGGGGTTGTGCTGGGCTGTCGGTATGTTATTGCCGGCAAGCTGGGCCCAAACGGCCCTCGCCTTTGAACGGCCGCAATGTGCCGCAAGTGAAGCCGTATATGGTATGTGCCTCAATCCGGATATGGAGGCGGCTGCGGCCGTTTCAGAAAGCCCTGCATTCAAGGCGGCCTTTTTGGAGCGTATTGAGGCTGCCAAGGCCCACTTAAGCACCATTCAACCTTCCGAAGAGAAGGTTGTTATTACTGATCTGGATGAAACGTTGGTCAATAATGTGGATTATTACCGCCAATATAAGACCTTTACGCCTGAAACCTATGCGGCCTGGTCGGAAGCAACCGGGAGGGAGGCCTTGTTTAAAGAAGTTGAAGCTTTGTTGCTGGATGCCAAGGCGAAAGGCTTTAGCCTCATGTTTATTACCGGTCGACCGGCGGATCAGGCGGCTGCAACATTGGCCCAAGTGTCCAACATTCCGTGGGATGGCGTTTTCTTGCGGACAACCGGCAAGCCGGTTCGGTCGCTTCATTATAAATCGCAGGTTAAGCGGATGCTGCGGGATTTGGGGTACTCGATTGTCCTGGTGCTGGGCGATCAACCCACGGATTTTGATGCCCCCATCCTGGAGTGCGAAGGGGAATTTTTACTGCCGAATGTCCTTTACGGGATTCCCTAAAACCCTTGCTTAATATAGCTGAGGTGGCTTAACCTCATCTGCCGGATTAGCCAGGTTCATCAATGTTTGGCTGCAAGGTCAATTTTCCTGACAGGCTTGTGTTTCAGGGTGTTCTTGAGAATTGTCAATTTTGGCTGCCGGTAGAAATCGCTTGATAGGGCATAGAAAATTTTTCATTCTACGCATTATGATAATGAACACGGAAAAAGGAACCCTTTGGATGACTGCTCTGAATTACGGCTTAATTGGCAATGGCCAAATCAATGCGTTGATTTCCGATACGGGAAATGTGGAATGGTGCTGTATGCCTGCATTCGATAGCCCTTCGGTGTTTGGGGCGCTGTTGGATCCAGATGTGGGCGGGCGGTTTTTGTTGATGCCGGAAGGGCTTTACAGCACAGAACAAAGCTACCTGAAGAACACGGTTGTCCTTGAAACCCGGTTCTTTGGGCGGGAAGGCGCGTTTAACCTGATTGACTACACGCCGCGTTATTCCACGACGGATGGCTATTACAAGCCGGTTCAGCTTCATCGACTAATTGAAGTGACCAAGGATACTCCCAAAATGCGGGTGATCTATGAGCCCCGGCTGAATTATGCCCGTGGCGAAACCCGTATGTTTATCGAAGGGGGCGCCCTGGTTGCTGAGCAGGACGGCACACGATTGTACTTGTACTCTAACCTAGACTATAATCGGATTCTAAGCCAAGAGATCATCGAGATCCCACAGGGAAGCTACTTTGTGGTTTCGTACAACGAGCCCTTAGAGAAAGTGACCTATGACTATGTGATTGACCAGTTCCGTCGCACGACGAAATATTGGCGCACCTGGGTTAAGCACTGCTATCTGCCGCCGGATTACCAGAATGAAATCATCCGATCGGCATTGACGCTTAAAATGCTGGTATACGATGATACCGGCGCGGTCATTGCAGCTCCTACTACCAGTATCCCGGAAATTTTCGGGGAGAACCGCACTTGGGACTATCGGTTTTGTTGGCTGCGAGACTCCTACTTTATAGTGCATGCCTTGATGAAGCTCTCGCAGTTTGAGGAGCTGGAAGGCTTTATCGGCTACCTGAAGAACCTGCTGGGCAATAAAGTTACCAGCAATGGCCACGAAAAGACCATTGATTATATTCGCCCGCTTTACTGCATTAGCGGCGCGCCGGTGCCGGAAGAGGAATTCCTTGATCATATGCGGGGCTTCAGCGGAAGTCAGCCTGTTCGCATTGGCAATGACGCCACAACCCACTTCCAGAATGATATTTATGGCGAACTGGTGCTTGCCTTGTACCCCATGTTCTTCGATCAGCGCATTGTGCGGGAAGACATGAGCCAGCTATGGAATATTGTGCAGCAGTTGGTGGAGCTGGCCATTGACAAGTTTCCGGAAGAGGACAACGGCATTTGGGAATTTCGCAATGCCCGCCGTCATTACACTTTCTCTAAGCTGATGTGCTGGGTTGGCGTGGATCGCGGCGTGAAGATTGCCCGTCATCTTTCCAAACCGGATTTGAAGCGCTGGACGCGCTTGAGAAGCTGGATGAAAGACGAGATTCTCACCAATGCATGGCATCCGGAAGCGCAGGCGTTTACCCAAGCTTACGGCTCGGAGCATCTGGACGCCAGTACCTTGCTGATGCCGGTTTACGGATTTATCCCGGCAACGGACCCGCGGATGAAAAGCACGATTACCCAAAGCGAGCATCGATTGGTTAAAAATGGCCTTGTGTTCCGATATACAAATGAGGATGACTTTGGAATTCCCCAAAATGCCTTTACCATCTGCACTTTTTGGTTGATTGATGCCCTGGCCCTGGCCGGTGAAACCAAGAAGGCCATGTACTATTTTGATAACGTGTTAAAGTACGCCAACCATCTCGGCCTCTTCTCCGAGGACGTGGATCCGGTGACTGGTGCGTTAACCGGTAATTTTCCGCAGGGATATACTCACGTTGCCATCATTAACACGGCGATGAAACTCAACAAGCACGAGTTTCTTTATTTCTAGCGTTATTTTTGATTTTTCACGAGCAGGTTAAAAAGGGCCCGGATGGCGAAGCGCATTTCACGACGCCAGGTGATACTATCAGCTCATGGTCAGCAAAATTGCAAGTTAGGGTGAACGGATGTTGAGAGAAGATGTGTCAAGGGGAGTGTCTCCAACCTTATTAATGCTGGACTACGACGGGACGATTGCGCCGATTGTGAGCAATTTTGACGAGGCCTATGCAGATGCGAACATGTTGGCCTTGTTGGAGCGGCTTTCTCAAAACCCGTATTGCCAGGTTGCCATTGTCAGCGGACGATCTGTTGAACAATTATTGACTTACCTGGACGGCTTGATTGGATTAAACATTCTTCTGGTAGGGCTTCATGGCGGCGAGATGTATGATATGCTCTCGCAGGATTACATTGAGGAGCCTCCATTTGCTTACCAAACCAGTATTATGGGGCTTCGGAACCTGCTCATTCGTCAGAACATCCATCTTCTTCCGGGCATTCGGCTGGAGGATAAAGGGCATACGCTGGTGGTGCATTACCGGCAGGCCTCGCAGGAGAATGCAGACAAGGCGCTCATGGCGCTCGGCAAGGCCATCGATTCCCTGGGGTTGGGCATGGAATTTACGACCCGCCCGGCCAAGAAAGCGCTGGAAGCTTTACCAAGAGGCTTTAGCAAAGGGCATGCCGTACTCAACCTCATCAGCATGACGGCGATCCGCATGCGGCAAACCCCGTCCCTGATTTACATTGGTGACGATGTCACCGACTTTGACGCCTTTCGCGTGGTGAACGATCATCACGGGCAGTCCATCTTCGTGGGGCCTGCATTGCCGGAGAATGCGCCGCCGGTGTATCTCACCATTCCTACCGTCGCAGGCGTTTACGATTACCTGGTTAACGCGTTTCTGAGCGCGGCGGCGTAGCCTCCACCTTCTCCTCGGATGCCGGTTTTTCATCTTGCAGGGCATCCAGTAGCTTCATATTCTCAATCACTTCCTGGATCTGGGCTTTTTCGGCTTCAGCCGGCGTTAGTTGCAGGGCGTTTTCGCATGCGGCAATGGCCTTGTCATTCTGTTGCAGGCGACGGTAAGCCATGCAGCGTCCAAACTCGTATTTACCGGCTTCCGGTTGCAACCGCAGCGCAACATCATACTCCCGCAGGGCGGCTTCAGGCTCGTTCAGCGCCATAAACACTTCAGCCACACGCCCATGCAGATCCGGGTTGTTGATATCATATTTCAGCGCCGTATTGTAATCGTCCAACGCGTCCACATGCTCTCCCAAAGCCTGGTAGATAGCCCCTCGGATATGGTAAATCCCCTTGTTCTGAGGCTCCTGCTCCTGGACGCGTTGCACTTCCTGGATGGCTTTTTCCGTCTGGTTGGTATACAAATACACCCAGGCCATATCCAGATGAAGCTGGGCATTGTGCGGATCGTCCTTCATCAGGCGGCTTAACGTGGTTAACGCCCGGTGATAATTCCCGCGCTGCAAGTCTTTTTCCGCCTGCATCAACATTTCCTTACGGCTAGGCTCTCGCTGCGCCTGGCAACCGCCCCAGCCCAAACCGGCGGCAGTGGCTAAAAACAGCATCAGCGAGGTGATGAGAACAAGATGGCGCATGACTTGCATTGCACTCCTACGGGTGTTATATTATGAACCCTAATCAATTTTATGACGTTTATCCAATAAGCACTAGAGGTTTGCAGGAAATATGGCGGTTACGTCCGAAAGAAAAAAGGAACTGGTTGCCGGATACGGTAAGTCTGACAAGGATACAGGATCGGCTGAAGTACAAATTGCAATCTTGACCGAGCGTATCAATCACCTCACCGAACACTTGAAAATAAACAGCAAGGATTTTGCAACCCGTCGCGGCTTGATGAAGTTGGTTGGTCGTCGTCGCCGCCTGCTGAACTACCTCAAGCGCCATCGCGAGCCGGAAGCGTACAAAGCATTGCTCACCAAGCTCAACCTGAGAAAGTAATCCAGATTTCCACAAAAGCCCTTGCCCTTTCGCCAAGGGCTTTTGTGTTGTAAAGGGTAGATACTTTTATGCAAGCACTTCGTTTTGGCACGATTCATATTTTGACAGCCAAGCAGGTTGAAGCCCGTAAGCTGATCCTGGATGCGGAAATTTCAGGAAGAACGTACAGCCGACGTATGGGTAAACTGCTGTCGGAACCGGAAACCGACTTTGTCAAACCGCATCATTATTTTTTCAGTCCCATTTCCCAAGGGCGCGAGGTCGTTTTTACCAACTATCAGGATAATGCCTTGACTCGCTTTTGGGAATGGTTTGGAAGGAACCTTTCCCCTGCCATGCAAGCGTTGCGGGAACAAGGGAAAACGCTCAGCCATGTGGCACATGAATTTGAGGCCCATGAAGATCCTTCAAAAAACACAATGTTGAAGGTTGAAGAATTTATCAGGCTGGCGGAAGCGCCGGAATCAGGATTGATTATAAAACGTCATGTGGATACGGAAGGATGAGCCGCCTGCCACTCCTCAAAATGCTGTTCGATTATCTCAATGGCTTCATCCCGGGTGGCGTAGCCCTGGAATAAAAACGACCCCGGGCCCTTGTACCCTTCAAACCACAGCCGGATGATTTCCACTGCGCCAGGATATTGCATTAGCAAGTCCGAGATGTTATCAACCCCGTGGAACGAACTGTGCGGTAAAATGGCGACAATCTTGGTGTCCGCCTCGCCACGCTCTTGAAGCTTTAATGCGCCTAACACTTTTACATCGTGAACCGAGCCGCGTGGCTGCGCGGGCGAAAGCAACACAATGTCCAGCGGGTCGCCGTCGCCGCCTTTATCTTTGTCTAGCACGGTTTGGGGGATAAACCCGTAATTAAACGGATAACTCAGGAAGTTGATGATGCGCGGCTTGCCGTTCACATGCTCGAAATACAGTTCGCCTGTAATAGCATCCGTTTGCCATTTTTCATTCGTTCCCGCCGGAATTTCCACTACCATGCGGTACAACCCGTTCTCCGCTTTGTAATCCACGCCGTTGATGAGATGAACTGTTGGTTCCATGCCGTAGCCTCCGTCCTGTTCCTTACCCAGCATACCGGGCGAGCTGTAGACAGACAAGTTCACCCGGGTTGTTGCACACTCGTTTCATCATCAGGCGCGGCAATGGCTTAAATACGAGCGAGCGGGTGAAGGGCCTAAATATAAAATGACAATTGGTTTTACGGCGGTTTTTGCTTAAAATGTTGGGGAAACAAAAAAGTGATAGTCAGAACAAAACTAGAAAAGAAGATACTATGCTGAATAACATTATTGAACATGAACTGGTCATTGACGGCAAAAAGGTGCTGCTCCAAACCGGAGAGATGGCCAAAGCCGCAGATGGCGCTGTTTTGGTGACGTGTGGGGAAACCGTATTACTGGTTACAACGGTTGCCAGCAAAAAACCACGCACCGGGATTGACTTTTTCCCGCTGCTGGTTGATTACGAAGAGAAAATGTACGCCGTAGGCCGTTTGCCTGGTGGCTTTATCAAACGCGAAGGCCGTCCCTCCGAGAAGGCCGTATTAACTTCCCGCCTGATTGATCGTCCGATTCGCCCGCTGTGGCCGGATGGCTACCGTAATGACGTTCAGATCGTCGCAACCCCGTTAAGTGTAACCAACAACCCGCCGGATACGTTGAGTATCCTGGGTGCTTCCACTGCGCTGACCCTGGCCGGCCTGCCGTTTCAAGGCCCCATTGGTGCCGTGCGCGTGGGCGTGGTAGAAGGCGAACTGATCGCCAACCCGACGTATGAGCAGATTGACCAGAGCGATCTCGACCTGGTTGTGGCTGGAACGGCCGACTCCATTATGATGGTTGAGGCGGGCTGCAACTTCGTGACTGAAGAAATGCTGCTTCGCGCCATTGATTTTGCCCACGGCGAAATTCGCAACCAGGTGCAGGCCCAGTTGGACTTTGCCCAGAAGTGCGGCGTTGTGAAAAAGGAATTTGTTCCGGCGGAGGACTTGACCCCGCTGTTTAATCTGGCATGGACAACCTTGGAAGCCGACATTAATGCCGCTTTCCACGACTTTGAGCGCGATTCTCGCCAGGAAAAGTTGGAAGCGGCTCGCGAAAAGCTGGATCAAGCCATTGAAGCCCTGCCGGAAGAAGACCCCATTAAGGTGCTGATTGCCTCCAGTGGCATCGATTTTGTCTCCGAAACCTTTAAAAAGGTGGAGAAAAAGATAATGCGCCGCATGGTATTGGAAGAAAACGTTCGCGCCGATGGCCGCAAACCGGAAGAAATTCGTCCGATTGAATGCCGCGTTGGCATCCTGCCCAGAACCCACGGAAGCGCCCTGTTTACCCGTGGCGGCACGCAGGTTCTCTCGCTGTGTACGCTGGGCTCCCCTGGCGAAGCGCAGGAGCTGGACGGCGTGGAGCCGATGACGGAAAAACGCTGGATCCACCATTACAACTTCCCCGGTTTCTCCGTTGGCGAAGTTAAGCCGCTTCGGGGCGCAGGTCGTCGCGAAATCGGCCATGGCGCATTGGCGGAGCGCGCTATTGCTGCCTCTCTGCCGCCGAAGGAAGAGTTTGGCTATACCATCCGCGTCAACTCCGAAGTTTTGGAATCCAACGGTTCCACCAGTATGGGCAGCACCTGCGGGGCCTCCCTGGCGTTGATGGATGCCGGTGTTCCCATGAGCAGCCCGATTAGCGGGATTGCCATGGGCTTGATCAAGGAAGGCGACCAGTATAAAGTCCTGTCGGATATTCAGGGTGTGGAAGACTTCCTTGGCGATATGGACTTTAAGGTTACCGGGAATGACAAAGGCGTGACTGCCCTGCAAATGGACATCAAAATCCAGGGAATCTCCCTGGAGATTATGCGCCAGGCTTTAAAGCAGGCTTACGAAGGCCGGGTTCATATCCTGGGCAAAATGAATGAGGCCATCAGCGCGCCGCGCACAGAGATGTCGCCTTGGGCGCCCCGGATGATCACGATGAAGATTGAGCCCGATACCATCGGGACGGTGATTGGCCCTGGCGGTAAGATGATTCGCTCGATCATCGAAGAGACCGGCGCGACGATTGACATTGAAGATAGCGGCCTGGTGACCATTACCTCCGTTAATGGCGAAGGTGGCGAACGCGCCCGTGACATCATCAAGCGCCTGACCATGAAGATTGAACGCGGCTTGCTGACCAAGGGCAAGGTGGTTCGCATCATCCCGGCCGGTGCGTTTGTGGAGCTGACTCCCGGCAAGGATGGCATGGTGCATATTTCCCAGTTGGAAAACCGTCGTGTCGAGAAGGTTGAGGACGTTGTCCGCGTTGGCGACGAAGTTATCGTCAAAGTCGTCGAAATCGACGACCGCGGCCGCATTAACCTGACGATGAAAGGCGTCACCCCGGAAGAAAAAGCACAGTTCAACGGTGGCAAAACCGAGGAATCTGCTCCGGAGCCGATGCCAACCCATTAGTCTGGTTCGTAACACCTTTAAACGCCAACCCATTAGGGTTGGCGTTTTAGTCAGTACGATAATGGATTGTTCCCAATGAAAGGCTTGTCACTGTGAGGCGCGGATTGATGCGGCAGTCTTAACCGCTATAAACGAGAGAGGCTTAAAGCAAGTTATTTTGAGCCACTTCCGTCAGGATGCGTCCTACCAGCTCCCATTGATTGGGCGTTAAATTCTCAATCTCCTGTCCTTTAATCAGCCCATTATAATGGGGATGCGGATCTTCCTTTGGAACCAATAGCGCACGCGCCAGCCTATATTGCCCAGCATGCTCCAGGTCTGGAGAAAGTTGAACGGCAAGGTGGTGATCTTGACCCGGCTGCAAGGCTGAAATAATCAGAGATTGGGCGGGCAGGCCCGGAGCATGGCATATAACTGCCCCTTCTGTTGTAGGGAAGGCGGTGGTTTGCTGATAAGATGCGCATTGCTTGGCGACCTCCTGAATAATGGCTTGCAAGTCCGTAGGAATGCCGTTTTCCTGCAAGCTCTCAGACTTGAAACGGACTGTAGAGGCCATTTTAAATTGAATCGGCTGCAGTCGAAGCATCCTTAGTTTCCTTTCTTTATGATGCCATCGGTCGCTGGCTCAATAATACAAAACAAAAGCGTCATGCTGATTGCTCCACACGTTCCATTATTCTTTTCCAGCGATTTTCCCTGTAATATCTTTCATCACTTCCCGCACCGCGTCCCATTGGCGCTCCTCCAACACATGCACGATGCGCCCATGCATTCCTATCGCAAGGCGATAGTTCTCCCCTTCTCCCGGTTTAAGAATCGCAAGTAATTCCATCCCATCCAACTTGGTGTTAATGCCTAAACTATCCAGGGGTTGGCTGGGCAAGCCGTAAGTTATCCTGCTGCGCGCATCCGTACTCAGCAGGATTGTTTCCGCGGCTGGCTGTTGAAAATGCGTTATGAGGGTTTGTATCAACGGCAGCAAATCGGGCGGAACGGATTGGGACGCGCCCTGTTTTGAAAAGCGAATGCCTGAAGCAGGCTGATACGCTTGAACAACTGGCACACGGAACATAATTTTATCCCTTCTTGCTGGGCTAGGGTTAATTTAAGAATAAGGGAATACCGCCCAACCTGTTTACGATACAGTATTAGCATAAACAAGGAAATCCCATGCAGCCTTCTCTCTCCACCCCATTTGCGAAGCCTTTGGCAGAGGCGCTTTGCAGCCAGATAGACCTTGGCCGGAGCCGTTTCCACGTGCCTGCGCATGCCGGCCGGGATTTAGCGGGCTTCCAAGGGTGTTTTGATAGCCCCTTTGCACTGGATTTGACCGAGCTTCCGCCGTTGGATGTGTTGGGAAGCCCTGAAGGGGTACTAAAAGCGTCCCAGCAAGCAGTGGCGAACCTGTTTGGCGCCAGAAACAGCTTTTACCTCATTAACGGTGCGTCGGTCGGCATTATGGCGGCGCTCCTGGCCAGCCGGGTTGGGGAGGCCCAGCAAGTGCTGGTGGCGCGCAACTGCCATCGCTCCGTCATCCACGGCTTGGTGCTAACCGGCGCAACGCCGCAATGGATCCTTCCGCAACCCATGCCGGATTGGGGCGTTTGGGGGCCGGTAGATCCCGCAATGCTGGGCGCGGCGTTGACAGCAAACTCCAACATCAAGGCTTTTGTGCTAACGCATCCCACGTATGAGGGCAACCCTTCCGATATTGTGGAGATTGCCCGGATTTGCCGTAACCACGGAGTGCTTTTGATTGTGGATGAGGCCCATGGCACGCTTTGGCCGCTGGATCCCCAGTTGCCGGTGTCTGCGCTTCAATCCCAGGCGGATGCGGTGATTCACTCGCTGCATAAAAGCGGCGGCAGCTTAACCCAAACGGCGTTGTTGCACTGTCCCCAAGGCTCGCGGCTGATGCCGGACGCGGTGCAAGAGGCGCTTAACCTGTTGCACACCACCAGTCCGTCCTATCTGTTGCTCGCCAATATGGAAGCCACATGTCACTGGCTGGCCTCTTCCGAAGGAAAGAGCAAGATTCAGGCACAATGCCACGCCAGCCTGGAGCTGAAGCACTGGATAACAGAGAACCTCAAGACCATACGGGTGCAGTATCCACAGCAGGCAGGTTTCCAGTTGTACTTGCAATCCAATCGGCTTAACGGCGAAGACCTGGCCGAGCAATTGGAAGAACGCTTCGATCTGGCGTATGAATCCGCGTTACCCAATGGCGTGCTGCTAATGCTCAACCTTGGCCTGGACTCTGCCGCCATTGAGGCCTTAAAGACTGCACTACAGCAAATTGACAAAGAAAGCTTGGAATTGCCGGATATCGAACCGATCCCGATGTATTTTGCGTTGCCGGAAATGGCGCTGAATCCGCGCGCTGCTTATTTTTCTAACAGCCAATCGCTGCCTGCCGAAGCCAGCCTCGGCCGAATTTCGCGGCAGGTTGTCGCCACCTGCCCGCCAGGCATCCCCATCCTAATGCCCGGAGAACGCATTGCCCCACACCATCTTCCCTTCCTCCCCGAGTCGGTTCAGGTGGTGGATGACCACCAATAGGAGGCCGCGAGGCTTTAAGACATAACGGCCACGGCTATGAGACGCTTACTGAAGTAACCCGGCCTGCGCCAAGTCTAACTCCATGTAATATACATCGTTGTGTGGGTTTTCGTTGTAGGGTTCTATCTCGTAAAACCCGAATGCCCGATACATGTTGGCGGCCTTATCCAGGCGTTTTAAGGAATCCAGCCGGACATAGCGATACCCGGCTTGTGCGGCCGATTCAATCAGGTGCCGGAAAAGCTTTTTCCCGATGCCATGCCCTTGGGTTTGCGGCTTCACGTACACCCGTTTGATTTCACAGATTGCTTCCTGCATGGGGTAGAATGCGCCGCAGCCGACAGGCTCATCATCCAACACGGCCAGGAACAGGTCGCCCTTGGGAGGGCTGTATTTTCCGGGTAGCCCGGCTAGCTCGGCCTCAAAATCCTGAAAGTCCAGGTTGATGGCTAGAAATGCCTGATATTCCCGAAAGAGGGTTTTTATCGCAGCCATCTGCTCCGGGGTGCGAACGGGGAAAATTTGAACAGCCATAGTCCATCTTTCTATCGAATGTGGGTTATTTGCAGCGTAACATAAAAAATAATCAAAAATTAAGCGGGCACGATCTCTTTTACCAAAATCATTTTGGGGTTAAACACGGCCACATAAGGCTGCCCGCAGGTTAAATGGGCTGTTTCATTAACAACGGCATCGTACCCACGGCGGGTAAAAAAGCGCTTCATCAGCTCCCACTTCACAAGTGAGTACAGTTCCGGGTCTGGGTTGGCAAGCAGGGAAGTATCATCCTGAAGCAGGTAAGCGCGTGCAGCCCTGTCAAACGGCTGGTCGAAATAAGGGGCCATTGCCCTTGTAATCCGGCCTATCTTGCATTCCGGTTTTAATCGCGTCACCAAAACACGCCCCTCTTGGGGCATGGCTTTGGCGTGGTTAACCGCAATGTGGCCAGGAAGAAAGAGGTAGACTGCGTTACCCAATTCTTTATTGCCAATGGGAAAGGAAGTTCCGGCCAGAAAGTCCTGCTGGATATGGCGCCGTGATTTCAGCAGATTAAACCCCTGGGCCTCGATTGCATTTGCAGCTTCTCGGCTGGTGCCATGATATAAATCGCGCTCAAAAAGATCTTGCCCGTCATAAGGTTTTACAACTTCATCCAGCGAAAATGCGTTTTTATCGGTAATTATCCCGGCATTCTCAAGTTCATGCCCAACCTGCTGGAGGTTAATAAACCGACTTCCCTCGTACCATGCCGGATCATGGTCGTAATACGCCATCAGGTCCGTCATCAGCCGATCCAGTTTATCCTGTGTCATTGGCCCGGAGATGGCGGGTAAAGGAATGGCTGTTGTCGCTTCCAGCTTTGCTATCTGAGCATTGAGCGCGTTAACTTTCTGAAATGTTTCCTGCTCTGCTTCTAAAGCAGGCCTCGTGACGGGATTGGCCAGACGCTTTCTCAAAGTAGCTGTCTCTTGAGCGCCCTCTGCAATTTCATCCAGTGTTTTGCCCTGCTGAAATCCCTCTATCCAGGTATCGCGTTCTTCATCGCTAAACTTATGAAGGACAGAAGGCTCTCCCGTATAAAGCAGTTCTCTTCGCTGTTTGCGTAACGCCAGGAGTTGCTCAACCTGCTGCCGTTGCGCGCCAAAACGGAATTGAGCCCGGTCAGTATCCGCGTAAGACGTTCTTAGGGCGTGCTTTAATTGAGGATATGCCCTTGTTAAAGAAGGAATGGAAAACTTTGGGAAATCAGCCTGCATCATTCACCTGCGGTTATGGCTAGGTGTTATAAGGCAGGTAAAACGGAAAATGTGCTATAAAGCAAATTTTAGCTGGCGGCTTCTTCGGCTTGGGCGGGTGGCAGCTCTTTCGTATATTTGCACTCCTTGGAGGAGCAGGCTTCGAAGTTGCCTTTTTTCAAGTTCTTTTCCACCAGCAGGCTGTTGCAATCCGGGCAGGCGTTGCCGGTGGGCTTGTTCCACAGGGCAAACTTGCAATCCGGGTAGCCGGGGCAACCGTAAAAAATCTTGCCGTAACGAGACTTGCGCTGAACCAGCTCATGCTTCTGGCAATCCGGGCAATTCACGCCGGTTTTTACCACAATCTTACGGGTGGCTTTGCAGCTTTCGTTGGGGCAGGCCAGGTATTCGCCAAAGCGGCCATATTTAATCATCATCTGCGTTTCGCAGGCTTCGCACTTTTCTTCCGATGGGCGATCCTCGGGGACGACCTTTTGATCCTTGGTGAGCGGCTTGGTGGTCTTGCACTCCGGGTAAGCCGTGCAGCCCAGGAACTGGGAGCCCCAGCGACTGGTTTTGAGTTGCATGGGAGAGCCGCACTCCGAGCAATTTTCGCCCTCGAAGATGATGGCGACCTTTTCCATGTCCTTTTCGGCTTTCTTCAGCTCTTCCTGGAAGGGAAAGTAGAATTCTCCAACGACGTTTTGCCAAACGCTGCCGGTTTCCTCAATCATATCCAGCTTGCTTTCCAGGTCAGCCGTAAATTTAAAATCCACCACCTCGGCAAAATGCTCCACCAGAAGTTTATTGACCGCTTTGCCCAGTTCCGTGGGACTCAAGGTTTTTTCGGTTTTCAGCACGTAGCCGCGTTCCTGAATCGTCCCGATGGTGGGCGCGTAAGTAGAAGGACGACCGATGCCGAGTTCCTCCAGCGTCTTAACCAGGCTGGCTTCGGAAAAGCGCGGGGGCGGCTCGGTAAAGTGCTGCTTGGGATCCACTTTCTTCAGCAGCATAGTGTCGCCTTTTTCCAGTTCGGGCAAGGTGTTGCCTTCCTCTTCGGCCTCATCCTCCTCCGAGCGGTAAATGGCCATATAACCGGGGAAGATGACCTTGCTGTGGCTGGCCCGCATCGTCAGGTTATCGGCGGTAATCTCAATGGACTTGGTTTTGATCTGGGCCGCTTCCATCTGGCTGGACACAAAGCGATCCCAAATGAGCTTGTACACGCGGAACTGTTCCGGCGTCAGGTACTTCTGGATCGATTCCGGCGTGCGATGAACCGAAGTGGGGCGAATGGCCTCGTGCGCGCCTTGCACGTTTTTGCCCTTGCGCTCGTATGTGCGCGGGGTTTCCGGGTAATACTCCTTGCCAAACCGGTTGAGGATAAATTCCTTGGCCTCTTCCTGGGCTTCTTCGGCAATGCGGGTGCTGTCGGTTCTCATATAGGTAATCAAACCTTCCGCGGTGCCTTCGCCGGTTTCCATCCCTTCATACAGCTTTTGGGCAATCTGCATGGTTTTCTTTACCGGGTAGCCCAGGCGATTGCTGGCTTCCCGTTGCAGGGTGCTGGTGATAAACGGCGCAACGGGGTTGCGTTTGCTTACTCTTTCGCCGACGGATGTAATTTTGTGTTCCGATGTTTCCAGCGTTTTAACCAGCCTGGCCGATTCCTCGCCGTTGGGGATTTTGGCTTTCTGGCCGTCAATCTTTACGAGTTCCGCGCGAAGCAGG
>CALAJO010000143.1 GCA_937922745.1 uncultured cyanobacterium | reverse complement strand
CCGTTGAAAATGCCCCGCCGGACTTGCTGGTGCTGGGGATGCACGCCGCCCGGCCCGCGAAAAAAGGCTGGCGCATCAACTCCGTTAGCTATGATATTGCAACGCATGTGCCCTCATCGGTCATGGTTATCAAAAACCCGGTTGCCGCGAACCAGCCCATCAAGGTAATGTTTGCGACGGACGGCTCGATTCACGCCAACAAGGCGGCCCAGGTGCTGATGCGCTTTTTACCCAAGCAGAATACCGAGCTGATCCTGTTCTCGGTGGTGTCTCTGAATTATTACGTGCTGCCCATTGTGGAGCCTTACGTAAACTACGCGCCCCTGGAACGGGCAATGAAAGGTGAGGCCACGGAACTGCTGTCCAAAACACGCCATCAGTTCGAGCAAGCGGGCTACAAAGTAACGCAGGAGTATTTTAGCCTGGGCGATCCGATTGATCAGATTTTGCAGGAATCCCAAAAACAACAGGCCGACCTGGTGGTGATGGGCGCGCATGGTTCCGGTGGCCGCATCAGCAACTGGCTCCTGGGCAGCGTCAGCTCCAAGGTACTGGCCTATTGCCCGTCTTCCATCGCAATTCTTCGCTAAGAATTGATGCCATATGGCAACCCCCGTACCTGTAAAGATACGGGGGTTTGCTTATCTTCTGTCTGATTAGCCTTCCAGCAGGCTGCGCAGCATCCAGGCGGTCTTTTCGTGGGTTTGCATCCGCTCAATCAGCAGATCCGTTGTGGGCTCGTCCTTGGCGCTCTCCAGCATCGGCAGCATTTCGCGCGCGGTGCGAATGACGGTTTCGTGCCCTTCCACCAGCTTGCGAATCATCTCTTCGGCTCTCGGCACGCCCGGCTCATCCGGAATGGACGTTAAGCGGGAGAACTCGCTGTAAGTTGCCGGCGCGGGGAAACCCAGTGCGCGGATCCGCTCGGCAATCAGGTCAACGGCATCGGCCAACTCGGTATACTGGGTTTCGAACATGGTGTGCAGGGTTTGGAACATCGGGCCGGTGACGTTCCAGTGGTAGTTATGGGTTTTCAGGTAAAGCGTGTAGGAATCCGCAAGCAAGCGGGACAATCCTTCGGCGATTTCCTGACGATCTTTCTCCGCAATCCCGATATTGATGGGCATTTTTTGCATTGTTGTTGCCATTGCCAATCTCCTTATCTCTCGTTACGATAACGGCCATTTACCGTTCACCACCTACCAACTTACGTCAAACCCGCACGGTTTACAATTCCACCCCCAACCAGTTCCCAGATTCTCATCGCTTGGATATGGTTTGGGTTACGGGCGTTTGGCGAAACGAACCCGACTCGTCTGTTTACAAGATATAGCTGCCAGATTCGCTGGATTTCGACACCGGAAAAATTCGGAAATGGCTTCGTTCGTTCAAAAATGAGCGATTCAATGATGAATTAAAATTTACAAATTTCAGTCTGCTAACAAATGCCTTTCTTCAGTGGTTTTACTATGATTGCTAAGAAGTGGCCGATGGCTCTGTTCGGCCTGAGAATTTGAGAATACAGAAGGATTGGCCCCGTATGTTGCAAGTAAACGCCTCAACAAACACCACATCTCCTGTTGCAGCCCAAAAACCGGCCTATGCCAACAGCCGTGTTCTGGCGAGAAGTGTTCGGCTTGCCCACCAGGATGCATTCCAGGCTAACAGCCGTGTCAAATTCGGTGCCGGGGACGATCGCTTGCCCAGCATTCAGGATGCAATGGATGCCAAAACCCTGTTTGCCCACATTGATGCCGGTTTTAGAGAGGCAGCCATTATAGGGGCACAACTGCCCGGGGAAGAGAAAACCAAGAACCTGCTAAGCGCACAAAAACTGGCAAAGGGCTACTTGCACGTCAGCGCCGAGATTTTAAGCCACTTGCCGGAAATCCTGTCGGATATCAAGACCAATCCCGACCCGTTGGTTGTGGCGATGGCCAAGCAACGCCTGAATTTTGTTCGTCCGCTGCTGCCGGAAAACGTCAACCTGGAGAAGCTCCATGGGATGGCCTTGGCCCAACTTCTCTCCGGCGAAACGATCAAACCGGATCCGAAACCGGAAGATGGGAAAAAGCCCTTCTTCGTCATTCGGTTTGCAAAATGGGTTATCGGTGGTATCCAGGGCTTCTTCGGCGGACTTTTCAACCTGTTGCGCAAGAAACCGGATGACAAGTTCTCTATTCCAATTGCCGGTAAAGCTCCTCATCTCATCCAGAACTTTGAAGCCCGCATGAAGCAATCCGTCAGCCGGCTTTTAACCGTATTCGTCAAAAACTACAATGGCTCCGGGGCAGATAACTTCATCAACCTGTTAAGCAAGCTTGGCCAACGGGATGATACCCCTAGCGACATCAAGTCCGCTGCCCAAATACTGGAAAATGCCCGCTCTCTTGTCGCACTGACCATTTCCCAGAACGACTTCATTGCCGACTCCAAGATCCAACCCAAAAACAAGGGAACGTTCCAGGCTCAATTAAATGACTTGGTGGACAAGAAAGCCTTGACAGAGCAGCAATCCACCCGCCTTCAACGGGAAATTGACAACTTTAAGGATATGCATCCTTACTCACACGAATGGTTCTCCCAGCGGAAATACCTGGAAGAAATCTTCTCCTTGCCATGGGAAAGTCGGCCTATTGCCAAAGACCTTTCGATGAAGGAACTCAAAAAGCGCCTTGATCAAGAATTCACCGGCCTTGATCAAGTAAAAGACCGCATCCTGGATATTGTCTATAAGATTCAGACCAATCCGAACGCTAAACCCCCGATGATTTGCCTTGTGGGCAGGCCTGGCGCCGGAAAAACCACTTTGGCCGGCATTATTGCAGATGTCCTTGGAAAGGAGTTCGTTAAGGTGAACCTTGCCGGCGCCAGCAGCGAGCAAAGCGTCAAAGGCTTCGAACGCGGCTGGGTCAATGCCCGGATGGGGAAAATCTTGGGCGCAATGAAAGAGTCCAAATCCAACAACCCGGTAATGCTGCTGGATGAGATTGATAAATTAGGAACCGGCTCTCACCACGGCAACCCGCAGGATGTGATGCTGGAAGTGGTTAACCCGGAGCAAAACAGGACCTTTACGGATAACTATCTGGATATGCCCTACGATTTATCCAACGTGATGATGGTTGCCACCGCCAACGACTTGTCGAAAGTGCCGCCAACTCTGCGAGACAGGATGGAAATCATCGAAATCCCAACCTATAGCACCAGCGAGAAAATGAAAATTGCCCGCGAACATATCATTCCAAGGATTGAGCAGGCGGTGGGCAAGTTTAAATTTACCGATGAAGCGCTTCGGGAACTCATCCTGAATGATGCCGCAGAGGGTGGGATGCGCGGATTAGAAAAGAAAATGAACATTATTGCTGAAAGCCTGAACCGCCGTGGCGGTAAGCGAAAGCCCATTACGGCCGAGGTCGTTCGTGAGATCTTGGGCTCACCGAAGTTCTACAGGGAAAAAATGAACGGTACCCCCTACATTGGTCGGGTTAACGTGATGTGGTATAGCTTTGGGGCCTTACCAGGCGGTATTTCACCCACTGACGTGAAAATTTTCCCACAAAAAAGTTCGGGTAAAGGCGATGTTGGCTTACAACTCCCAACTGTGCTGGATGAAGTCGATGAAAGCGGCAAGAGTGCCAGATTACGTGCTTATTATCTTGTACAAAGCCACTGCCGAAATTGGAAAATCACAAAAGAGCATAAAGCCAATTTGGAGTGCGAATTCGGCATTCAGCTCACTGAAAATGCAACTGTTGGGGATTTATTGGATAAATATAAGGTGAATGTTGTCATCGGTGGCTCCATGTTTCAGCAAATGGGAGGCCCTAGCGGCGGCACAGCAATTGCGGTGGCTTTGGCCAGCGCCCTAACCGGATTCAAAATCCCGGATACCATCAGTATTACCGGTGAAACCAACCTGAGGGGCGAAGCCCGTATTATTGGCGGCCTGCGAGAAAAGGCGATGGGCGCACAACAACAAGGTGTAAAAACCATTTATATCTCGAAAGAAAACTTGCAGGATGTTAAAGAAATTCCGCAGGATGTCAAAGCAATGGTTGATATTGAAGCAGTTGATTCATATCTCGACATCCTGAAGCATTTGCAAAAAACCGTCCCAGGATCGCCGCAGATCTTCTAGCGGTTCGCTATCCCTTGGGCGTCCAAAATGCTCTGCAACAGCATTAAGTCTGAGGGCGTGGTTATCTTGACGTTATACGGGCTGTCCTCCACCATCAACACAACGGATTCCGGCGCGTAAAACTGTTCGACCAGATCGGCGTCATCCGTCACCGCTTGCTGCTTGGGAATACCCCGATGGGCAGCCCGCAAGGCCGCCACCTGGAAAATCTGAGGCGTATGGACTTGCCAGATGCGGGATCGATCCAGTGTTTGCTGCACCCAAGGCTTACCATCCGCTACCCGTTTTAACGTATTATAGCTGGGGAGCCCCAGGCTTACGCCCTTTGCGCCACTGGCCTGCAACACCTGCACGGCCTGGTTGATTTTATCCGGCTGCGCCAGCGGGCGCGCCGCATCATGGACAGCCACGATATCACAACCTTCCGGCAAAGCCTCCAGCCCATGCCATACGGAACCCCGGCGAGTTTCGCCATTGGCTGCCCACTGGATGGGAATGCTGGGCTTTATTTCGTTGACAATTTGTTGATAAGCCGTTTGCCAATTAGGATGGGCGACAATGACCATACCCACCAGGTTGTGTATACCCATCATTGCCCGGCAGCTATGCTCAAAAACGGTTTTCCCCCCAAGTTCTTCCAGCAGCTTGGATTGGCCATCGGCATAGCGTGCGCCTGTCCCGCCAGCTAACAATATGCCCCAAATTTGACCGGATGCAGGTGCCATTATCAGATTGAAAAACTCGCTTCAATGGCCTGATGCGCATCGGCATCGCCCGTAAAATGCTGAAAGGCCTTGTCATCCGACAAGTGGATACGCTCACCGGACTCGGCAAGCATAAAGGCGCGACCTTGGCCCGTCAGCCTTGGCGATTGAACCATCCCAACCGGATGCAGATCAGGGAATAAAGCCACTGTTTCCGGCGGCAGACAGACGACGAGTTGAAAATCCTCGCCACCGTGGAGAACCCAGTCCAGCGGGTTGGCATTAGCCATCCGTGCCAGCGATTCGACATCCGAATGAATGGCCAGACGGCTTTCATCAATAATCAAATCCATCTTGCTTGCTTCCGCCAGACGGATCACCGCATCAGCCAGGCCATCGCTACTGTCCATCATTGCAAAACGCGGCACCACACGGGCAATCTGCTGGCCTAGTTTAACCCGTGGCATCGGCCTGGTGTGGGCATGCTTCACTTCAGAATAGCCCGGCAGGTTCCGCTGAAGGGCTTCCAACCCGGCCCGGCTTAATCCATGCAAGCCGCTCACGGCAATCACGTCCCCCGGTTGGGCCTGGTCACGTCGCCCCGGGGTATAATTCGGTTGCAGAATGCCGCTTGCCGTCACGGAAACCACGGTTTCCCCGGCTCGCACGGTGTCCCCGCCCACCACCTGGCATCGGAATTGATTGCAGCAAGCCTCAATCCCTTCATACAGTTGTTCCATTAGCGTAATGCCGCAATCATCCGGAATCCCCAGGTTGATAAGCACCCACTGCGGAAGCCCGCCCGTTGCGGCAATATCGCTCAGGTTCACGGCAATACTCTTCCAGCCGAGCTGTTGCGGGGTAAAATAACGCCAGCTAAAATGCACACCTTCCACCAGCATGTCCGATGTCAGTATCTGCCGGAACTGTGGCGAATAAAACGTATCGTGGCGCAAGTCCACACGAGGCCAGCGCTGTTGTAGTTTTTCAATCCAGGTACGTTCGATCGTCATGCTTTCATTATGCATAAAAAAAGGCGATCCGTGAGCCACGGTTCACCTTTTTTCAACAATCCTGTCGGATACGTTTATGCCGTAAAGTCGATCCGGTTGCCCATGGCGCCACCGGCAACACGCGGCTTCAACAGGTTAAAGTTGTTGAAGTTGGTTGCCTGATTTGCATTGGCATTGGCGGCAAAGGCGTTGGTAGGCTTGCATGCAGCACCGGATGCAGCAGCAGCGCCTGCAAACTTGACCTTGGGCATATTGAAACGAACTGCGGATAAATCCATTCTTGAGTCTCCTGATCCCCGTGCCTATTTTCCTAAATTCTTTTGAACGTGTCCATTATACAACCGACGTAGATGAATGCAAACCTACCGGACAAAACCATAATAATCTCTTAAGAATCCGGCGTGGACTGGCGTCTTGAATTTTCTTCATATTCTTTCTATGCTTCCAGGGTATAGAACAAACTACCGCTTACTGTTTGAATATAGGATATAGGAGTGCCTTAAAGATGATTCAAATTGGAAAACCGGCTCCCGAGTTTACCGCACAGGCAGTTGTTGATGGTCAGATCAAGGAAATCAACCTGAGAGACTACCGCGGCAAGTGGGTTGTCCTCTTCTTCTACCCGCTGGACTTTACCTTTGTCTGCCCGACCGAAATCCAGGGCTTTGACGCCAACGTCGCCGAATTTGAGAAAGTAAACTGCCAGGTTCTTGGCGCCAGCGTCGACAGCGTTTACTCCCACCTGGATTGGATGAAAGATCTCGGCCAACTCCGCTTCCCGCTGATCAGCGACTTGACCAAGCGCATCAGCCGCGACTACGGCATTTTGATGGAAGAAAAAGGCATCAGCTTCCGCGGCGCCTTCATCATCGACCCGGATGGCGTTTTGAGAAGCTATGTGGTGAACGATCTGTCCGTTGGCCGCAACGTCGAAGAGATCCTGCGCATCGTCCAAGCCTTCCAAACCGGCGAACTCTGCCCGGTTGGCTGGAAGCCCGGCCAGCAAACCCTGGGTAAAGCGTAAGCCTTACTTCATTTCCGGTTTATACCAAAAGAGAAGGTCCGCAATGGCCTTCTCTTTTGATTTTGAATTCTTTTCGGGTTAGCCGAATGCCTGGAAGAAGGATCCGGAGCTAAGGCGCTGGCCAAAACCCATCGTGGACATCCCACCGGCGACAATCTGCCCGCCGACGCCATCGGCACTAAAGGCACTGCGAACACCCTGGAGCAGATCTCCTGAAAAGCGGGGATCGACTGCGGGGGCTGGCCCTCTGAAGGCGTGGGTTTTGGGAGCCTCAACCGGCGTATACCCAAAGAAACCTTGGGCTTGTCCGGCAAAACGCTGCATGTTGAAGTTCAACGATGTCACGTTAATGACTCCATGAGGGCTAACTCTATATTTAAATAAAAACAGGGTGTTGAAAAAGATTGCGTCCATTGTCGCAGAATGTTACAACCCTCAAAATTGGATATCCTCCAGCCATAAGGATCACCTAGTCGATATGGACGTGCTTGTAACCGCATTCCGGGTCGCAGGGATGATCGTTTTCCTGTTTACAGGCCGTGCATTCGTCCAGGATGCGCAGGGAAAGATCCACTTCCCGGTTCATCTCGGCCATCTCGAGCAGCTTGGCGGTAATCTTTTCTTTCTTAACCTGCAAGGCCCGACGCGTACGCTCAATCACATCCCGGTCGTTCTTGATGGTGTTAGCTGGCCCGAGAATATCGCTAATCTCCTCCAGCGAAAAATCGAGCTTTTTGAGGGAGTTGATAAACTGCACCCGCTGAATCACCGAAGGGCCGTAAAGGCGAAAATTCCCCTTGGTGCGGTTGTCCGGCTCAATCAGGTTGAGTTCCTCGTAGTAACGCAGGGTGCGCAGGGTAATGCCGGTTTCCCTGGCAACGTCGCCAATCCGAAGCAGTTTCGACTCTGAACCGTTGTTTGTCATTGTGACCATGCCTACGGGCTTTACTGCCATAGTATAACACAGGCCATCAGCGATTCTAAGCCGTTCGGGACGTGTTGCTGCCGTGGTTTTTCAAAAAATGAACGAACGAAGCCATTTTATTTTTGCTTGGATGTTTTGAAGAAGGCCCAATGAAGGGTTAAAGAAGGAAAATACGCCAATAACCCCAAACCCGGATGGGCTGAGGCGAATTTCAACCAGCCTGCTACCCACCTCTGCTTTTTTAATGAGGGTTAAGCAGGTTACTTGAGAATAAGTTGATTTGCAATTGGATGTCATCGGGCGCTTCGACCTTCATCCGGCTCAATCCAATTCGCAATGGCAACTGAATCATTCACTTCCCGTTCGACCTGTGCAGGAAGCAACATTTCACTTGCTGAAGGCATTATTCCCAGTAGCAGAGACTTTTAAACGTGCTTCAGAAAGAATGAATATGACTGGGGCAAATTTTGGCAAACCAATTTAATAAAATGCCCTCGGGCGGACTCGAACCACCGACATTCTCCTTAGGAGTGAGACGTTCTATCCTACTGAACTACGAGGGCATTTCTTGTTCAATCATATCAAATAAACCCCCTCCTGGACAGGCATGGCCTGGGCTTTGACATGGTGCCCGGGTGCCTGCCGGCCCATCCTTCGACACCTCTCCTCACCAAAGATTACCCGGATTGATGATGGGAACGGGTCAAGTCATCCCGCATACTCTGTCCATAGGCTGAAATTGAGGGGAGCTGGTGATGAAACAACGCTTTGAGCAGAAGGCTGGGATCCTGACGTTTGGGATTGCGCTCATCTTGTCATTGGGAGGTACTGCTTTATCAGCAGAGCCTTCTCACCCCAATGCAACCAACACTAATACAACAGTGCCCGGCCGGGACAAGGAGAGAATTGCCCAGCTTGGGGTTGGTTTTGGGTTTGGCGCTGGCCGCGGATACCGATATCCTTATTCTTCCAGCTATTTCGGCATAGGCCGACCTTATGGCAGTTGGAACCGGTATGGGTATGGCATCGGGATGACCCGCTTTGGTTACCCGCGCTATGGCAGACCTGCGCCGAGGAATATGACCCGGAGCGGCCCAGGTGGCTTGAGCTATCGTGCGCCCGGTTTCTACTCTGACGGCCAGAATCAATATTCCGGGGGCAACTTCTTTGAGAATGGCGGGTTTACCCAAGTTAAGCCAACGTCGACACAGGAACCCCCGTAACACAGCCTATAGAAATTCCAAGCCAGCCCAAATAACGCACTGAATTGCAACGCCTGAACAGGATTGTTATTATATCGCTTCGAGCTTGGCGAATTTGGGATCGAGCAGCTTACGGCCTGGAATGGTATCGAATTTGACGTTGTAAACGGCTTTTTCGCCTTCGCCAATCACTTGTTCCACAGTACCCTGCCCGAACTTAACGTGCTGAACGCGGGTGCCCACCGGGAACAGGTTCGGCGGAGGCACTTTCAACACTTCGGTGCTGCGCTTGGGCCGAATGCGGCTGACCGGGGGCTCATCCTCCTCGAACCGGGAAGAGGTATAGCCGGACTCGCGCTGGCCGTATATTTTACGCTTGTAGCCACCACCGCGGTAATCGTCATCAAAGCTGCCGCCGCCATAACGCTCTTCCTGATCCAGCGTGTAATTGCCGGTAAACAGTTCCTGCGGGGCTTCCTTGAGAAAGCGGCTCGGCATGCCGTAGCGAAACTCGCCGAAAACCAGACGGCGACGCGAATAGGTGAGGAACAGATGATCGCGGGCACGGGTGACGCCGACATACATTAACCGGCGCTCCTCTTCCATCTGGGTTTTATCCGAGAGCGAGCGGGAGTGGGGAAACAAGCCTTCCTCCAGGCCGGCCACGGCCACCACGTCGAACTCCAATCCCTTGGCGGCGTGCATGGTCATCAGCACAAACTTGTTTTCGGCCGGTTCGGCATTATCAATATCGCTTAAAAGCGACATTTGCGTGAGGAACCCGGCCAGGTCGCCCTCCGGGTTGTCCAGCAGGTAGTTTCGCGCCACGCTGACAAACTCTTCCACGTTCTGGATGCGGCCATCGTTATCCAGCGGGTCTTCCATCTTCAGTTCGTTCAGGTAGCCGGTTTCTTCCAGCGTGTAGATGATAAATTCGTGCAGGCTGGTGTTCTCCACATGGGCTTTCAGGTTTTCGATCACGCTGACGAACCCGCCAATGGCCTTGGGCGTTTTGCCGGAAATGTCCGGGATTTGATCGACTTGCTTGAGGGCCTGGTACAGGGAGATCCCGTTCTGGTTGGCGTAGGTTTCCAGCTTTTCCACCGTGGTTTTCCCAATACCGCGCTTGGGGACGTTCAGCACACGCTTTACGCTAAACGCGTCCTGATCGTTGAACACGATATTGAGATAGGCCAGAACGTCCTTGATTTCCCGGCGCTCGTAGAACTTGATGCCGCCGACAACCGTATAGGACAAGCCCTTGCTCATCAGGATATCTTCGAACACCCGGCTTTGCGAATTGGTGCGGTATAGGATGCAGCAATCCCCCGGGCGATATTTACCGGTCTGCACGAGCTTCTGGAAGCGCTCGATAATATAAAACGCCTCGTCCCGGTCATCCTTGGCTTCGTAGCAGGTTACTTTCTCGCCGTCCGGCTTAACGGAGATCAACTCTTTGGGCAATCGCTCGCTGTTGTTCTCGATAATGGCGTTGGCGACCTGCAAAATGTTTTTGGCGGAACGGTAATTATGCTCCAGCTTAATCATCTGCGAATCCGGGTAATCGTGCTGGAAGTTGAGGCAGATTTTAAAGTTGGCGCCGCGCCAGCTGTAAATGGACTGATCGACATCGCCGACGACCGTAAACGTGCGGTTTTGCCATAACGTGTTAAAGTTCAGCTGCATGCGCTCCTGCTTGGTGCAGCCTTCCACAATCAGCCGAACCATCTCGTACTGCGCATCGTTGGTATCCTGAAACTCGTCCACCAGGATATGGGTAAATTGCCGGTGATAGCGATCTCGCACATCCGGGTTCTGCTGCAAAAGCTCGACGGTCTTCTTCAGCAGGTCGTCAAAGTCCAGCGCATTATTGCGGTACAGGATGGTTTCGTACGTATCGTAAATCCGGGCCAGCTTTTCTGCCCGAAAGTCCACCGCTTTGGACGCGTATTGGAACGCGCTGATCATCTGGTTCTTCAGGTTGCTCACGTGGTAGCGGATATTCTTAGGATTGTACAGTTTGTCGTCCAGCTCCAGGGCCTTAATGGCTTCCTTCATCGCCGTCATGGAATCGGATTCGTCGTAGATCACGAAATTGTTTTTCCAGTTCCGGCCGCTATCCCCTTGGTATTTGCCGATTTCGCGACGCAGGATGCGACTGCAAATGCTGTGGAACGTGCCAATCCACAGGCCGGCATCCTGCCCTTTGCCCAACAACGTTTCCACCCGGTGAGACATTTCCTTGGCGGCCTTGTTGGTAAACGTCACCGCGAGGATCTGGCTGGGATCCACCCCTTGCGAAATCAGGTGGGCAATTTTGTGGGTTAAAACCCGTGTCTTGCCACTACCGGCGCCGGCGAGAACCAGCATGGGGCCTTGGGTATGGTAGATGGCCCGCTGTTGGGCATCATTGAGATTGGGCATGGGCTTTGTTTCTGATGAGGGCATAGCAATGGTATTTGTCACAATTTTCTTTCCACGACAAACGCTTTAATATAATATAATTTTCAAATCTGCCCTTGTCAGGGCTCTTTTAATAAAGCGTTACACACAACAGTAAAAGAAGCAAACGGAACAATCAGAATGGGTAAAGCAATGAATTTGACACTTATGGCCAATGAGTCGGAACAGACATCTTTGATACGCTCCTCTGCTGCGGGCATCTCGGATGCGGATCAGGATATTCCCGACCCCCACGATGAACTGGCTGCCGAGTTAAACGCTTTACGCCAACATTCCAAGAATATTGCCATTATCGGCAGCCGCAACATCCCGCTGCCCCATCAGCAACTGATTGAATCCCTGGCTTATATGCTGGCCAAGGAAGGCAACGCCATCATCACCAGCGGGGGCTCCAGCGGCACCAATGCCGCGGCCATCCGAGGGGCCATGCGCGCCAACCCGCAGAAATTGCAAGTCATCCTGCCGCAGACGATCGGGCACCAGCCGTCTGATGTCCAGGATCAACTTATCGGGGTGCCCAATATCCAGGAACACCCGGAGTGGAACATGATGACCCTGGCCGATGCCAGCCGCCTGTGCAACCGGGAGATTGTGGATGCTTGCCAGCAGTTGATCATCTTCCTGACCCACGACAGTAACACCCTGCTGACGGCCATTGAGTATGCAGAAGACACCCGGAAGATGGTCACCGCCTTCTATCTGGACTAGCGGCCCACTTTTTGATTGAATTTGCTTTCAGACTCTTCTCAAGTCAGCAAGTTTTGTGTAATGTATAATTCTATTGCGCCCGTGGGGGTGTAGCTCAGTTGGTAGAGCGTCTGCTTTGCACGCAGAATGTCGCGGGTTCGATTCCTGTCACCTCCACTTTAGATTTTTACAACAACAATCAGAATCGAATCCGCGACACGCGGCTTGTCCGCATGAGTTCTACGCGCTCCCCTGCGAACGACAGTGAGTAGGGCCGAGGTTCGATTCCTGTCACCTCCACTTTAGATTTTTATAACCAACAATCAGAATCGAATCCGCGACACGCGGCTTGTCCGCATGAGTTCTGTGCGTCCCCCTGCGAACGACAGTGAGCAGAGGCACTGTGGGGTTTCCTTGGAATTTCGTTTTAGTCTCATTTATTAACATTTTTAAAGCCCGAAAAGAGAATCATATATACAAAATAAACGATCAATCCGGCCTATCCAAAATTATAAGTGCTATTTACCGGGATTAAAGTTAATCGACAATATACCGAAAACATGAAACAGGTCCGCAGCCCGACATGTATTTATGGCCACTATTACTGGAACAACAGGAGATGATAGTCTCGGCCCAGCCGCCGGCGCTGATTTATATCAGGGCTTGGCTGGTAACGATACGATTGATGGTGGCGGAGGAAACGATACCCTTGATGGCGGAGATGGATTTGATTTCTACAATTATTCAACCAACACTTGGGGCAGCGATACCATCATCGACTCCGGCGGTTGGGATTTTGTCGACCTTAATCAGGTTACGACAGCATTAACCATTAATCTAACCTCCAGTACCGGTCATGAAGTCACAAACGGCTCACACTTTATCAACTGGGCATCGGACATCATTGAAGGGGTTCAAGGGGGTACAGGGAATGACTTAATTTATGGATCAATAAACCATGATCTGTTGATTGGCGGTGGTGGAAATGACACGTTGAGCGGCGGAGCCGGCTGGGACACGTACGAATATAACATAAATAGGCTGGCTTGGGGGCATGATACTATCATTGACTCTGGTGATACGGATAAAATTGATTTCTATGCAAATGGTTGGTCTGTCAGCTCAAGCGTTACAATTAATCTCAACTCCGGGACTGGCCATGAAGCAACAGATGGAACCAATACGGTTAATTGGGCTGGAAACGTCATTGAGAATGCTTCCGGGGGCAGTGGTAACGACTTTATCATAGGAAATTCGGATGCGAACCACATAGCTGGGTATGGTGGCAACGATACGATTGAAGGGGGCGGCGGAAATGATACTTTAGACGGTGGAGACGGCAATGATCTCTACTACTATCAAAATGGATGGGGTGCAGATAGCATTATTGATTCCTCTGGAATTGACCGGGTTACCTTTAACACCAATGCCCTTACCATTAATTTAACATCCGGCACCGGCCACGAAGTAACGGATGGCACCAATACGATTAACTGGGCGGGAGATATTATTGAGGTTGCCGAAGGCAGCTTTAACAGCGATATGATTTATGGCAATAGCGGTGCCAATACATTAAGGGGCCAAGACGGAAATGATACGATATATGCAGGTCAGGGTAACGACTCTATTGACGCTGGCAGCGGAGACGATTTTATTAGCGGGGAAGAAGGGAATGATACCGTCAATGGTTCCACGGGACAAGATACCTACTATTCCTGGCAGACCAACTTTGGTAACGATACGATAATCGATCCCGACTCCGATGGGTTTCTCAATATCTCCAGTAACAATACCAACAATCTTACAATTAATTTAAATGCCAGCACGGGAGATGAAGTTTATGACGGCCTAGGGAACAGCTTTAACTGGGCTCCGCTAGTAATCGTCAATGTGCGTGGCGGTGCTGGTAATGACTACATTTACGGAAGTAGTTGGGCTAATTATCTCAGCGGTGGCAGTGGAAACGACACCATAGAAGGTGGCGCAGGGAATGATACGTTGGATGGTGGAAGCAGCGGTGATGATGTATTCCGCTTTACCTCAGCTTCTTGGAGTGGGGCAAAAACGATACAAGATACTGCTGGGACGGATGAGCTTGATTTTTCCTCTAGCATCTCAGCATCTCTCACAATTAACCTTACATCCAGCGCCGGCCACGAAGTAACGGATGGTACAAACACCCTTAATTGGGCAAGTGATATTATAGAAAACACCAATGGTGGCTCTGGTAACGATGTTATCTACGGTAATAGTGGCAATAACAGCTTACTGGGCGGCGGGGGCGGCAATGATACCTTGCGTGGCCTATTAGGAAATGACACGCTGGAAGGTGAAAATGGAAATGATTTTCTTGATGGTGGTGATGGTGACGATACTTATTATTTTCGTTCTGGTTGGGGTACTGATACGCTTACGGACTCTTCCGGGTCAGATGCGATCGACGTCAGCAGTAGTGTCTCAAACAATATAACCGTTAATTTAACCTCAGGCGCCGGGCATGAATTTACGGATGGGACAAATACCATTAACTGGGCCAGCAATGTTATTGAGCATGTGGCCTTAAGAGGAACTGGAAATGACAGTGTATTCGGTTCCTCCGGAGCAAATAATATCCTGACGGGAAATGGGAATGACACCCTGGATGGTGGGACAGGTAACGATACACTTGATGGTGGGGCTGGCGATGACGTATATCTTTATAGCACAGTAGGTTTCGGCAATGATTCCATTATAGATCTGTCGGGTGGCGACGAGATTCAGTTTACAACCAGTCAAAACGTTACTATTAACCTAACTTCTGGGACAGGCAACGAAGTAAGCGATGGGACCAACACGGCTAATTGGGCCGGTGACGCCATTGACCATGCTACAGGCGGGGCAGGCAACGATTTTATTATTGGTAATACGGGCAATAATTGGTTAAATGGTGGTAACGGTAATGACACGCTGGACGGCAACAGCGGGAATGATGTTTTTAGTTTTGCCGCCAACGGTTGGGGAAGCGACTCCATTATAGACAGTGCAGGCAGCGATAGCGTTATTTTAAGCGGCATTTCGAATCCCTTAACTAGAACTCATCCGGTAATTTTCTGATAAGATGCTGTGGTTGTGATTGAGAGTTGGAGGCGAATAGGGATGGGTTGGAAGAATTTATCAGACACAGAGTGGGCGTTAATCGAGCCTCATCTTCCCAAACAAAAGCGA
>CALAJO010000142.1 GCA_937922745.1 uncultured cyanobacterium | reverse complement strand
GTCCGGCTTGATCAGCGCCATATGTTCCCGGTTGCGCAGCACAAACCGGGCAACCCCTACCTTGCGAGACTTCTTCAGCGCTTCGCGAAGCAAGGCATAGGCCTTTTCGCCCCCTTTCGTCGGCTCCAAGTAGTACGGCTTCTCGAAGTAGATGGAATCCACCTCGTCGACATGCGTAAACCCCACAATTTCGATGACACTGCTTTTTTCCTGGTTGGCCCGCTGAAAATCCGCATCCGTGAGGACGACGTATTCCCCATCCTCCAGCGCGTAACCTTTGACAATGTCGTCCTTACCCAGTTCTTTCCCGTCTTCCTGGCAGATTTTGGCGTAACGTACCGGGGACATGTCCTTTTTATGGAGCATATTGAGGTTGAGATTATGCTCCTGTGTGGCACTGTACAGGCGAACGGGGATATTTACCAGGCCAAAGCCTACGGAACCGGTCCATAGTGAGCGCATCATATTCGTATCTCCACGGGGCACGCAAAGGCGTTTCATCTAAGCCGGTCCAGCGGTCGAGGCAGTTTGTCAACAGGGCCGCTTGCTAAACCGTTATCATGCATGGTAACGCCCCGTACGGCTTTTTGTATCGGCATGCTGTCTAATTCCCACCTAACCATGAGGGTATTTCGTAAGGGATGTATAAAAGCCTTAAACGATCCGTTTTGCAGCCCAGCCACGGCGTAACGCTTAATGTTTTTAATTTATAGAAACCCAACCAATAGAACCGCTTGTTTGGTCGCGCTATTCTGAAGATAATCGTTGGGTAATATCAGGGGGTGGATAGACCATGAGCAGACAAGTTTTTATCAATACCAACTGGCAGGAAGCGCCATATACCGAACGTCGCAACCATAAGCTCCGCCGTTTCGCGGAAGGCTTCCTGCTGTTTATGGTGCTGGATCTGCTTCTCTCGGTTGTTTTGGGATTGCTATACCTGCAATATGGTAATAACTGGCACTTCTAGCACGGAAGCGGGAGCTTGTCCGGCGCGATAAACCGGGCGCGCGCTTCATCCGAGAAAATCACGTCCGCGGAATAATACGCCAGAAAAATCGGCGGCTGGTAATCAAACAGGTCCGGGTTGGCGGCAGCGAACGCTTCCCAGTAAGCCGTGGGCGTTTCATCCATGCGGGATTGGAGGATGCGCAGAAAAGCCACGGTAATGGTTTCGTGATAGCCGGTGAGGTTTCCGTGGGCCTGGTTGAGGCAATGGATTCCCTTGCGAACGATAGGCAGGGCTTCCTGCCAGGTTTTATGCTGTCGGAGATAAATCCATCCCATGCGGATATGCGCCGCATGCGTCCACTCCGCCTTGGTGAGTAACGCCTGCTCAAAGCGCGCAATAAATTGTGAGTTCGTTAAGGATGGGTTGGACGACAGAACCATATGCTCAAAAACCTGAAAAACGGGGGGCAACCAAACATACTTCGAATGTTCATTTGTTTACATTCAAGCACAATACTGGCAATCCACAAAGCTTTTAGCGCTTAGCATTAAAGCTTTTAATCATTTTCCTTTGCATAGGTTAAAAATATCCCAAAATGGGTTGTAATATGTATCCCAATATGGGATACTCTTGAAGTAGGAAAGGATAACGCGATGCGAATCATAACCGAGAAAGCCTTAAAAGATGCTGGAAAGGTATACGGTTGTGAGAGTGAAATAGATACATTTGTCACGTTACTGCGTTCTATTGAGCCTAAAAACCTTGAGGAACTCAAGAAAACCTTTTCTTCTGCCGAAGCAGTAGGCAAGACAACCGTTATCAACTTCAAAGGGAACCACTATCGTGTCATCAGCGCCATCCACTATAACAAAAACCTGATCCATATTATGGAGGTTATGACCCATGCCGACTACAGTAAAAACAAGTGGCAAAAAAAATATAAGGTCTTTGGCTAAGGAGATGTCTGAAGCCAAGATTTTGGCTTGGATGAACCTTAAAGACGATGCCCAGTACAAGCAAGCGATTGCAGTATTGGAGTATTTGATGTTAAACACGCCTGACAGCCCTGATAACCCTGAAAGCAACCTGATTGAATTTCTCAGTATTGCCGTTGAAAAATACGAGAAAGCTCATGGCTACCGTATCGATGACTCTTCAGTAACCGCAATTGATGTCCTCAAACACCTCATGGAAGAACACGGCTTAACGCAATCTGATTTGCCAGAGATTGGCAACCAAGCAAAAGTATCAGAGATTCTTCGAGGTGTCCGTAAACTGAATACACGGCAAATCAAAGGACTGACCGAACGTTTCAACATCTCGGCAGATTTACTGCTTAAGTAAAAACCCCGCACGTTAAAGACCCCACCCACAAGGAATGAGGTCAAAACTCGGAAGGGACAGGATTCGAACCTGCAAGCCCTCACGGGCCAACCGCTTTCAAGGCGGCTTCCTCACCACCCGGACCCCTTCCAGTCGAGGATACAATGGTTATACCATCTGTTTTTCACCAGGGTCAACCTGCTTATGGTGGAGCCTGGCTTTCGGGCGCGCTTGTTGGCAAAACGACCTCAGAATTAAGTTTTTCTTCAGGATTGGCCTATCATCAGGCGCTTATTAACTGTTTTTATATTTATAAGGCTATATTTCTTGGCTATATGTGTGTGCGCTGTGTGTGGAGGCTACCATGGGTGTTGTCAGTCGAATATTGCAAAACCCGATTGATCGGAATACGACGATCGGCCAGGCCCGGCAGGAAGTGTTGAATGCCCTGCCGCTGATCCCCGAACCGATTGGAAATACGCTCCTTCTTAATCTGGGAGTAGCCGAATGGGGGGCTCGCAATCCGGGCCCGATGGAGCAACCGGAATTTCTCAACGCATTCCTTAATGTCTTTGGGCCAAACGTATCGCAAATCGGGCGAACGCCTGGCGCAGGGAATCCGCCATCCATGTTTAACCTGGATCCGCTGAATCTTGGTTCTTCGCAGCCCGGTCTCATTGGGCCCATCGGGACATCCGGCATGTTCAACCTGGCCCCGATCGTTGTCCCGACTTCCACGATTCTGGGTATTCCGAATACGGTGGACGCCAATTCGCTCACGTCGATGAGCCTGATACCCTCCCTTATCGGCGGGAACCGACCGATTTTCGCCCAGCCGATATTGCCGAACCCGGTGGCGCAATTACTGGCCGCAGCGCCGTTCGCGCAGCCGGCCTTTACCAATGCGCTTAACCCGCCGCAACCGAACCTGTTTTCCATGCAGGATATCATTTTTGCCTAACCGAGACTGAAGCAGAGTCAGCGGTAAACGCAGCCTCATCCGAACCGATGAAAATCGCGGGTGAAAACGCCACGCTGAAGTGCGAATGGCTATAATGATCCTATGATTATGATCATCGGATCGGAAGGCGATTTTCACGCCAAGCATATTTTTGAGAAGCTCCAGGCCCAAGGCGTGGCGTGCTTTTACCTGGACACCCGGACTTTCCCTAAATCGCTGCGACTTAACCTGTCGCCCAAGGATCGCCAGCATCCCGGCACGCTGATTACGCCGGAAGGGCAGGAAGTGGCGCTGGAAAGCATCCAATCCGTTTACTGGCGCTATCACCATGGGATTGAGATTGCGCCGACCGTGCCGGTTGAAGTTCAGTCCATCATCTACCGGGAGATTGAGGCCGCGCTCGGTTCCTTGTTTCGCCTGATGCCCAATGCCAATTGGGTCAACTCCTGGGCCGCAGTGGAAGGGCACAAATTCAAACCGCACCAGCTTTCCTTAATGGCGCAGGCAGGCATTCCCATCCCGGATACGCTGATTTCAAACGATCCGGACGCCATCCGCAGGTTTTTCGATAAGCATCGGGGCAACGTCATCTACAAACCGGTTGCCGGTGGAGCCCATACCGCCAAGATGAAACCTGAGGACTTTGCTCCAGAACGAATGAAAGACCTGGCGCAGAGCCCGGTTCAATTCCAGGAGATGATTGAAGGGGCCGATATCCGGGTTTACCTCATTGGCGAGGACTTTTTTGCCGCGGAAATCAAGGCCGAAACCCTGGACTTTCGCGATACGCCCGGCGCGGACATTGCTTGCGTCGAGTTGCCCAACAAGGTTAAGGAGCAGTGCCGAAAGGCCGCCCAACTGATGCAATACCAGTTCACCGGCATTGATATCAAACGGACGCCGCGCCAGGAATACATCTTTCTGGAAGCCAATCCCAGCCCAATGTTCGTGCATTTCGAGAATATGACCGGCTACCCGATCTCCGAGTCGCTGATGAACCTGTTGCGCCGCTGATGCAGACCGGGCAACTCCTTGCCATTTACGTCGATGCCCTGGGCACATTGCAGCGCCAGACAGAGCAGCTACAAGCCCAATATGCCGACCAGATGCAATGCCGCCGTGGCTGTGCCGGATGTTGCCGGGATGGCTTTACGATTAGAGAAATTGAGGCGCTTTACCTTCTAGAGGGCTTTAACGCCTTGCCTGAAGAAACACAGCAGTTGATTTGTCAGAACCTGGAATCGCCTTCCGAAAAGTGCCCGCTCCTGGTTGATGAGGCGTGTTCGCTTTACCGCAATCGGCCTGTACTATGCCGCGCATACGGCTTGATGATCCAACTGAAGGAAACCATCTCCACATGCCCGTTGAATTTTACGGATCACCAGGCGCAAAAACTTTCCGTTTTGGACATTGCGCCCTATTACGAACTGCTGGATGAACTGAGCGAGCGTCTGCCCAGCCAATCGAAACCGGCTGCAAAAGCGTCTATCCGGGATATGTTGAGGCGTCACCTCTCAATTGCGTGACAGCCGGGCGCGGGTTATGCCATAGTGACCTTGTTTGAAAATGGAACGAACGAACCCAATATGCCCTTGCCTGGACATGCGACGCGTTATTACC
>CALAJO010000141.1 GCA_937922745.1 uncultured cyanobacterium | reverse complement strand
GATTAGGGGCCTCCAGCTTGGGCTTTCGGCGGGGCTAGGTGGTTTACCCCCACCCTAACCCTCCCCCGCGAACGGGAGAGGGGACGGATCTTGGGGTTGAGATGCGCAGCTAAGGGGCTTCACCGTAAGCCTTCGCCTATTCCCTCTCGCTTTGGGGGGAGGGTAGGGTGGGGGGCTTTGTCGTCGGGCTCTAGCAGTGGGATTCTGTGTCAGGGTGTCGGGGCTGTATGAGAAAACGTCTTCAGTGGCGGGCATGTTCCGGGTACAATCTGGGGCATAATGATGGTGGAACGCAACCAACGGAACAAACGGCATGACGCAACCTTTGACCCTGTACGAAAAGATTTGGAACGCCCACGTGGTGCATCAGGATGCCGGCGGGCCGGCCATCCTGTATATCGACCGGCATTTAATCCACGAGGTCACTTCGCCGCAAGCGTTTTCCGGGCTCAAACAGCGGGGCTTCCCGGTCAGACGGCCGGATCTGACGACGGCGACCGAGGATCACAGTATCCCCACCACGGATCGATCGCTGCCGGTTGCCGACGAGCAAGCCCGCAACCAGTTGGAAACCCTGGCCAGCAATTGCAGGGAGCATGGGATTGCCCTGTATGATGTTGCCAGCGGCCACCAGGGGATTGTTCACGTTATTGGGCCGGAGTTGGGGCTGACCCAGCCGGGGATGACCATCGTCTGCGGCGACAGCCACACGTCCACGCACGGGGCCTTTGGCGCCCTAGCCTTTGGGATTGGCACGAGCGAGGTGGAGCTGGTGATGGCGAGCCAATGCCTGCTGCAAAGCCCGTCGAAGACGATGGAAGTGCGCGTTGAAGGCGAATTGAAACCGGGCGTAACCGCCAAGGACGTAATCCTTTATATTATTTCCAGGCTGGGGATTGGCGGCGCAACCGGCCATGTCATCGAGTACACGGGTTCCGCCATTCGATCGCTTTCGATGGAAGGGCGCATGACGCTCTGCAACATGTCGATTGAGGCGGGCGCACGCGCCGGGATGGTTGCGCCGGACAAAGTGACATTCGATTACCTGCGCGGCAAGCCGTTTTCACCCCAAGGCGAGGCGTTTGAAGCCGCCTGCGCCCGCTGGCGCGAACTGAAATCGGATGAGGGCGCGCGCTTCGATGCCCAACTACTCCTGCAAGCCGAGGACATTGAGCCGATGGTGACTTACGGCACCAATCCCGGCATGGCGATGAAGATCTCCGAGCGCCTGCCCATGCCGGAAACCGCGCCGACGCCCCAGGAAAAGGCCGAGCTGGAAGACGCGCTGGGCTATATGAACCTGAGTGGCGGCCAACCGATTGCCGGCACTGCGATTGACTACGTGTTTATCGGCAGTTGCACCAACGCCCGGATTGAGGACTTGCGCGCCGCGGCCGATATCCTGAGAAACCGCCGCGTGGCCGACCATATCAAGGCGCTCGTCGTGCCCGGCTCGGCGGAAGTCAAGCATCAGGCGGAAACCGAGGGGCTGGCCGAGATCTTTGTGGCGTCCGGTTGCGAGTGGCGCGAACCGGGTTGCAGCATGTGCATCGCCATGAACGGGGATTTCGTTCCGCCGGGCAAGGCCTGCGCCAGCACCAGCAACCGTAATTTCAAGGGACGCCAGGGCAAGGGGAGCCGCACCTTCCTGGTAAGCCCGGCCATGGCTGCCGCAGCGGCCGTTACCGGCTATCTCACGGATGTCAGGACGCTGGAGGAGGCGCGATAATGGAACCGTTTGTCAAACTGGCCTCCACGGCCGTGCCCTTTTACAAGGACGATGTGGATACCGACCAGATTATCCCGGCGCGGTTTTTGAAAGGCACCACCAAGGCGGGCCTGGCCGAAAAGATGTTCTACGACTGGCGCTATGACGAACAGGGCAACCTGCTCCCGGATTCTCCGTTTAATGCAGAGAAGCACCGCGGCAGCCGTATCCTGGTTTCCGGTAACAACTTCGGCTGCGGCAGCTCCCGCGAGCATGCCCCCTGGTCGCTGACGGACTACGGCTTTAAGGCCATCATTGCCGGATCTTTTGCGGATATTTTTTACAACAACGCGCTGAAAAACTTCCTGCTGCCCGTGGCCTTGCCGATTCCCGTGGTACAGGCGCTGATCCGGCGGGTTGAAGCCGACCCCTCGCTCCCGATTGAGATCGATCTGCCGGCCCAGCAGGTGACACTGCCCGGGCAAGGCGTGTATTCCTTCGAGATTAACCCGTTTCGTAAAAAATGCCTGCTGGAAGGGCTGGACGACATTGCCTACGTGATGTCCTACCTGCCGAAAATCGAGGCGTTCGAGGCGGCGCGGGAGTAAAATATACGGGGAGCCAACGTTGATCGCAGGGTTTCTCCGGTTTTTGTGTCGCTAATCTGCAATATCGCGTGCGACTGCCTTTTCGCGGGCGCCCCGCTGTATGGTTTGGAAGTAGAGCAGGCCATCCTTGTTTTGTTTTGTGCGCACGTAGGTGCAGGCGTCGATGCATTCACCGCAATTAAAGCAGCCTTCGCCAATGCCTACCAGCAGGTTTTCCGGCTTCCTTGGGTCAATGTCCACCGGGCATGCCGACTGGCATGCATGGCAGCTTCGGCAGGGGGATTGATCCGCTCCCGGCTTGTAACGAATCTCCATCGGCGTCCACTTGGCGGACAAGTAGGCGGACAAGGACTGAGACAGGCCGTAGGGGCAAGCGCTTCGGCAAAACTCGTGCCCGGCATAGAGCATGAACAACCCAATCAGCATCATCAAGCCCTGGCCAAACCAGACGACCATGGGCAGCGTTCCGGCTTGGATGTTGCTTAGAAACCAATCGACAGGCACGAAGTAAAAGAGAAACAGCGTACTGATGAGGTACGTAATGGCCAGAGCCCAGATGATACTAAAGCCGATATTGACGCCTCGCATCCAGGGGAGGCGCTTCTCTATGTGCTGCTGACGAAAAGGCTTTTGCCCGATACCGATCAGCGTCCTGATCGGTCGAGTCCATTCGGTCAGCGTGTTATGCGGACAGACCCATCCACAAAACAGGCGTCCCCAAATGGTGGAGACAAAAGCAATAACCAGCACACAGCCGAAAAAGCCGAGAGGAACCCACATCAACGTATTCTGGTTAAATGGAAAGGCGTGCCCCCAGGCAATCATCTGCTGGTTAATCACATCCAACTGAAAAATATGGAGTACAGGGCTCAATAGCAGCAAGGCCCAGAAGAACGGTTGTATCAACAGCCCACGAAATGTGTGGAAAGGGTATTTGACCGGGTTGCGAGGAAAGGTAAATGCCATTTTGTTTTGCTGCGTCATTCGGCAGCCGGCTTTAATCGTTAATGGTATTGTAAGCCGAGCCGGGCGGCATCTCAAGGTCATCCTTCAATTCGCTTGTTGCGCTTTTCTGATGGTGTGTTGTAAGGTTGGCGCATCCGTCGTAAACTCATGGGGAAAGCATTTAAACAGGCTGTCTATCCCTATGACCGCTTCCCCTGAATCGAATCCTTCGCCCGAAAAGCTGACCCAGCCCAATGCGCCACGCTCGTTGACACAGGTTTTTATGGAAACCTTTTTGGTTTTAGGCCGATACCTGGTGATTGTCTATCCGGTTTTTCTGTTTTTCATTATCAGCAGTATGGTGTTTCCCCGTACAGCGCCCACCGGGGATACGGTGTGGGCCTGGTGGCTTATCTTTGCCGGGCTCTCGGCAGCGCAGTTGCTTTTTAAAGCAGGCTGGTCGCTGATGATGTTTAATGCCGTGAAAGAATGGAGCGGCATGAAGCAGACCATGTTGACGTCGCGACAGATTCCACCGGATATCCAGCGGATTCCGTTCGGGCTGCTCAAGGACTTTTTGCCGGGCATTGGAATTTACGGCCCCTCCTTTCTGCTGGGTGGGATTGGGCTGTCTGTCTTATCCCTGATTCCGGTTGCCGCGCTGCTTTGGGTTGGTTACCAGGTTGTCGGCATTTCCGATGCGTTGCGGGAGCAATTGATGAGCTTCAATATCTCGCCAGGGTGGTATGAATCCGCGACAAAAGCCTATATGGGGATGTCCACCGACCAGCACCTGGGCTGGTTCCTGATTACCCTGGCCATTATTGCCATTTACGCCCTCATTAACGGCCTTACGATTTTCTGGCAACCCTTCGTCATTATCCGCCAGTGCAATCCTTTTAAAGCGTATCTTTATAGCATCCGCCATGTCCTGCGCCATCCGTTTAATACCCTTGTCATCCTCATCTATATTGGGATTTCGATGGCGACTTTTTCCTTGATGAGCGGTATGGCGACGATCGGGGCTTTTATTGGGAATTTCCTCTGGATTTTATCAATCGTTTTCTTCGGGTTGTTTATGTTTATGTACCTCGATCGGTTTGATGACGAGCAAAAAGCCTGAGGTTATCGCAATTGTGGGGCCCACGGCCACCGGAAAGACCCTGGTTGGCGCGGCCGTCGCAAAGCATCTTCAATCCCAGGTCATCTCGGTCGATTCGCAGTTAGTATATGATGCGCTTTCCATTGGCGTTGCCCGCCCAACTGAAGAAGAAATGCAGGGGGTTCCTCATCATATGATTGGCGTGGTGCCCCCGACCAGTGAGTTTTCCGCCAGCACATACACGGCCATGGCCCGTCCGATTCTGGATGAGTTACTGGCAAAGAATAAAATCCCTGTCCTCGCAGGCGGCACCGGATTTTATCTGCGGGCGTTGCTTCAACCGGCCCATGTGCCGGAAGTTCCGCAAATGCCGGGGTTTCGACAGGCATTGTTCCAACGGGCGGAACGGGAAGGCAGGGCAGCGCTTTACCAGGAATTGCAGCAGAAGGATCCACAGCGGGCAACTGAATTATATGCAAACGACTTGCCGCGCATTGTTCGCGCCCTGGAAATTATTGAGTATACCGGCAAACCCGTTCAAAAAACCCCGCAAACGTTTGCCTATCCTACCTTGGTGGTTGGCTTAACCTACGCGGATCGGGAGGCCCATATCCGGAAGATTCGTATTCGTCTGGAGGAAATGGTTGCAGCGGGCTTTCTGGCAGAAGTGGAGCAGCTTTACACGCGCTACGGCAATTGCCACGCCCTGCAAAAAGCGCACGGCTATCCGGAACTGCTGGATGTTCTCCTTGGAAAGCGCTCCCTGGAGGATGCGCTCGACCAGGTTGAGATCAACATTCGGCAGTATAGCAAGCGGCAGATGACCTGGTTTAAACGCCTTCCGGATATCCAGTGGTTTTATGTCGATCAAACCCCTGTGCGTGAAGTTATTACGGCTGTAATTGATGGAATTGTTTGATTCTTGACTGGCCTTTTGCTTATGATACCGATAGCATTTGGATCCAAGTTGTATTAAGAGGTAGGATGTAGGGCGAAATTGCGCCTGAAGCCCTTTTAGGGATTGCAGTATGAATCGTCGTTTTTATATTACGGATGATGAAAAGCAGGCGTTGGATACCGACTTGATGCGTCAAGTCCAGTTTATCAGCCAGAATGCGAATAACCCTTTCATCGGCCACCGTGGCAGAACCAAGGTTTACAAGGACTATATCCTTTCCACGGAAACGTACGTCATTAACTAGCTTGCAGTATAGAAGGAAGAGAAGCCTGAATTAGACAGGTTTCCAATTGTGGCATCCCGAGCCGGAAGCCATAATGAATAGTAAGTTGAGCCGTTCCATAACGGATGAGACGGTTAAATGGTATTGAGGCAACGCAGCCTGTGCTTGTCACAGGTATCCGACAGGAGGGATTTTGCGTGGAAGAACAAAAGCAGCAACCTACTATGCAGGATAAGGACACCCGACAGCGCTCCCAGGAATTGGAGAAGAACGCCCAAATCGCGTATCGGGAAGTGCCGACACAAGAGGAAATGCTTAATGGCGGCCAGTCTCCGCAAGAGTTCCAGCCGAAAAAAGCAGCCGACCCCAAACTAACCCAGGAAATTGACAATGCGCTTGATGAAGCGGCACAACAAGGGAATATTGGCGGCGGTTAGACTTTTATATTGTCCCAGGCATAAGGTAAAACGGCACAACGCCCTAGTTGTGCCGTTTTAGCCACGTATAAGCGCTACCTATCGGACACCGGTAACTTGAAGCCCAAACACGCCAGAAGGAGCTCCTGTTAATTGGCCATCTACCCCTGTCACCGTAACGCGGGTACCTGCCGCCGCCGCTGCATCCAACTGGGCTTTTAAGTCTCTATCTTGAGGAGCGCGCATGAGTACTATTGTACTTGTAGGGTTTTCTATCCTATACGTATCCAGGTTATCCGAGCTTAACGCCTCTCTTTTTCGAATAATGCCGGTTACCGCATATTCGGTTTTGCCGTTAACGGTATTGCCGGTTGCCGTATAAACACCTGTCTGCGAGGGGTGCTTTGCGGAAAGCTCCCTTGTA
This sequence comes from uncultured cyanobacterium, assembly GCA_937922745.1. Taxonomy (GTDB): domain Bacteria; phylum Cyanobacteriota; class Vampirovibrionia; order Vampirovibrionales; family JAGQHJ01; genus CALAJO01. Next base: position 14,030 of record CALAJO010000141.1, on the reverse strand, counting down.
ACTCCCATGCTGTTGCTGGGGGAAGTTCTTGGCTGTGGGTTATAACTTACTGCTCCCAACACTGCTAAAAGCCCTGCTATAGCACTCGCTCCTATATAGCCAAGGTTAATTCTGGGCCTGGTATAGTCTCTGATAGTCCTATCAATTTCTCGTTGCATCCCCGCACGATGCTCATCACTTTGTCCTGTCACATAAGGGCGAGCTTCTCCTGTTCTTTGATCAAATTCTACACCTTCAATTTCACCTCTTCCGCCATTCTTAATTCTCTCATCTCGATCATTCTTCGGCCCCCACCAGCCAAAACGAGCGTTGGCGGGAGCGGATTTGTGAAAATAATGGCTTGTATTCAGTGTCACCATGAGAAATTGTCATTCTTTCGTTCAAACTATGTTTCAAGAGGGAATATGCGTTAAAAAAACAGGACAAGATAAAAAATTGCCTGGATGCCCTTATGTTGTTTATTTTTGGTGCGGGTCTTCTGTTGTCTCAATAAAAAGGAGCCGATTGACGGCCCCTGAATATGTGTTGAAGTCAAGAAGTAACGAGTTTTAGTAGCGTATTCTAGCGGCTATGGCTTTGAGAGCCCTAGCCTTATACTTTTTGCGCACCAGGGGGCCTAAGAGCATCCCATGGAACTGCCGCAACTGAGGCAGCGATAGCAGGAGCCATTGCGAACCGTAATGTTGCCGCAGTTGTCACAAGGCGGCGCATCACCCATCATATCTTTCAGGTGATTGCTCAGCTCCTGGGCGGAACTGCCATAACCGTGGCCATTGCCACTGCCATTAGCCCCGTTCTCAACAACGACCGGCAGAACCGTTTGCAACCCCTCCGCTGTAGGGACGCGCTCCTGCGGCAGCGTATTGATCCGCAGGGTGGATTCGTCAGGCTTGACCTGGATATAGTCGGTTTCGCCGAGGTATTCCATGCCCAACACGCGGAAGATGTAATCCAGGATGGAGGTACAGTTCTTCACGTTGGGGTGATCCGTGATGCCGGAGGGCTCAAACCGGGTAAAGGTAAACTGGTTGACGAACTTCTCCAGCGGGACGCCATACTGTAGGCCCAACGATACCGCAACGGCAAAACAGTTAAGCAGGCTGCGATAGGAAGCGCCTTCCTTGAACATATCGATGAAGACCTCGCCCAGCTTGCCGTCTTCGTATTCGCCGGTGCGCAGGTAAACCTTCGTCCCGCTGATATTGGCATCAATCGTTACCCCCTGGCGCTTGCGCGGCAGCTCACGGCGGTCGCCGCGTTGTAGGCCGACCGGCAGCATCACGGCCTGGGTCGCTTCAATGTCGTCCTCGTCATCCTTTTTGGTATTGAGCGGCTGGCTCAGTTTGCACCCATCGCGATAGAGCGCCACACACTTCAGCCCCATCCGCCATGCATCCACATAGATGCGCTCGATGTCCTCGACCGTGGCGTCATTCGGCAGGTTCACTGTCTTGGAGATTGCCCCGGACAGGAACGGCTGGGTTGCGGCCATAATTTTGATGTGGGCCATCGGGTCGATAAAGCGCACACCAATCCCGCAACGGTTCGCGCAGTCAAAAATGGGCAGATGCTCATCCTTAATGAAGGGAGCGCCTTCGATGGTTTGGGCGCCGTTAACGTAGATATCCAGTGCCCGAAGTTGTTCCTTGCTCCAGCCTTTGTCCTTGAGCAGTTTGGGATTCAGGCCGGGCGTCCATTCGCTAAAGGCGCGGGATTGCTGAACCGCGTCGTAGGCCTCCTGGATCTGTTCATCGGTAAAGCCCAGGTTTTTAAGCAACGGTTTGTCCATGCCGGGTGCGCCGTTGAGTGTTCCGTGCCCCAGGATGTAGGTAATAATGGTGTCAATCTGCACCTGGGTATAGCCCAGCTTACGCAGCGCCTTGGGCAACGCCTGGTTGGCAATCTTAAAGTAGCCGCCGCCGGCCAGCTTCTTCCATTTTACCAGCGCAAAGTCCGGCTCGATGCCCGTGGTATCGCAATCCATCAGCAAGCCAATGGTGCCGGTAGGCGCGAGTACCGTGGCTTGCGCGTTACGGTAGCCATATTTCTCACCAAGTTCCAGCGCGTCATCCCAATCCTCGCAAGCGGCGCGGTAGAGATCGGAAGGGCAATACGCCTGTGGGATCTCATAGGCCTTGTCGCGGTGCTTGCCCATAACCCGCAGCATCGGCTGCTGATTCACGGCGTAACCTTCAAAAGCGCCCTTAACCGCTGCCAGTTCCGCAGAGGTTTTGTAGGCGTGTCCGCACATAATGGCGGTGATTGCCCCGGCGATGGCGTAGCTTTCCTCGCTGTCGTAGGGAATGCCGTTGACCATCAGGTAAGCGCCCAGGTTAGCGTATCCCAGGCCCAGCGGACGGAACTTGTAGCTGTTCTCGGCAATGGTGGCCGTGGGATAGGAAGCCAGCCCAACCAGTATTTCCTGGGCCGTAAAGAAGACGCGGCACGCGTGGCGGAAGCCGTCGATATCGAACTTGCCGGTGGCCTCGTCGTAAAACAGCATCAGGTTAATCGACGCCAGGTTACACGCCGTGTTATCCAGGAAGTGGTATTCCGAACAGGGGTTGGAGCCGTTGATTCGGCCGCTGTTGGCGCTGGTGTGCCAGTCGTTGATGATATCATCGAACTGCACGCCGGGATCCGCGCATGCCCAGGCTGCGTAAGCAATCTGCTTCATCAGGTCGCGCGCGTCATATTCGTCGCAAACTTCCCCGGTGGTGCGGAATCGGGTCTGCCATTTATCCTCGTGGAGGTAGGCGTGCATAAAGGCATCGCTCAGGCGGACGGAGTTGTTGGAGTTCTGCCCGGCAACCGTGTGGTAGGCCTCGCCGTTAAAGTCGGAGGAGTAGCCCGCGTCAATCAGCACTTTGACCTTCTGCTCTTCCTTGACCTTCCAGTTAATAAAATCAACAATTTCGGGATGATCCATGTCCAGGCTGACCATCTTGGCTGCACGACGGGTCGTTCCACCGCTTTTGGTGGCCCCGGCCCCGCGATCCAGCACTTCCAGGAATGACATCAGGCCGGACGACGTGCCGCCGCCGGAAAGCTTTTCCTGACGGCCTCGGATCCTGGAAAAGTTCGTCCCTGTGCCGGAGCCAAACTTAAAGAGGCGGGCCTCGTTCTTGGCCAGGTCAAAAATGCTCATCAGGTCGTCATCCACCGACTGGATGAAGCAAGCCGAACATTGCGGATGCTCGTAGGAATTGCCGCTCTCAACAACCGCCTGCTTCTCCTCATCCCAATACCAGTTGCCGCCGCTGCCTTCAATGCCGTACTCGTGGTAAAGGCCGCAGTTAAACCAGACCGGGGAGTTGAAGGCCCCTTTCTGGGTAATCAGCATATGGACCAGCTCGTCTTCAAAGGCTGCCGCGTCCTCCGGCGTAGCAAAGTAACGCTTCTTTTCCCCGTTCATGCGGATGGTGTGGGCAATGCGGTAAACCACCTGGCGGGCGCTGGTTTCCGTACCGGTTGGGCCAGGCACGCCCGCTTTGCGGAAATACTTGGAAACAATAATGTCGGTCGCCAGTTGTGACCAGGTTTTCGGAACCTCCACATTCTTCATCTCAAAAACGATGGAGCCATCCGGCTCGGTGATGACCGAACGCCTGTACTCATACTCAATCTCATCCAGCGGGTTAATACCGGCTGTGGTGTAACGTCGGTCAAAACGCATTCCCTGCGCAGAAGCCTCCAGCCCTTTATACTGTCTGGCAGCACCCTTGGGGGATTGTGCCTGGATGGATTCGTGAGTGGCGACCATTTGAATGTTCTCCTCGTTTGCTGCGAATAAATTTTTGAAAGAACGGTCAGGGTAGAGACATTCCGAATAATACGCTGTCAATTCCCTTACTTCAGAAATGTGAGTGCCGGATTTAACCGTCTCTTGCCCTAATCCGTGTATCGTTTAACCATTAACCGCTTCTTTCAGGCCCTGCCTGTCTGTTGTTTAACCCGCCTTATCAACAATGGATGTGGATAACGTAAACAAAATATATCACTATACATTTGATACAATCCACGTATTTGTTGAGCATTCTCATGATAGCGATGTTCGAATGGCATGGGAAGTGCATGTTTAAAAATTTGATATATATTTACAAACCCCTTGATCCCAGCGGCTTGAGAACCAAACTTACGACACCGCCTTCTCATGGGTTGCCACCACATTGGTGCTGATGCCGCCGCGTGGCTTAAACTCCCCTTTTACCTCAACCCATAACGGATCGCATGTCTGAACGACATCATCCAGAATGCGGTTTACCACGTTTTCGTAGAAGATACCCATATTGCGAAAGCCGAGCAGGTAATACTTAAACGCTTTCAGTTCAATACAGTGCTTGTCCGGGATGTAGTGGATGATAATCGTCCCGAAGTCGGGCAGCCCGGTTTTCGGGCAGACGGATGTGAACTCCGGCGCAATAATTTCAATCGTATACCGGCGACCCGGATACCGATTGGGGAACACCTCCATCGGCGGTAAACCCTCTGAACCTGCATGCACTTGTTGATTCGACACGACGCTCTCCCGGCAACCAGTCATATTTATTACATAGGTAGTTATAAAATCCCCTTGTTGTCAGCAGCCGCCAGCTTCAAGGGGGCTCTCTTAGCATGCCACAGCACGCCGTCAAATCAACACTTTGTATCGAAAGGTCAATTTTTGAACAGGTTCTCGACAAGAGGCATAGTCACATCACCTCGATTCCGCTAGGATAATCAGACCAATCCGCTTAAGAAGGAGAATCCCTCAATGCAAGTATCTTCTGTTAACCCCACTTTTCAAACCAAAGCCACTACTGGTAAATTGGCTTACAGGCAACAGCCTCGTCCTGTGCAACCCCACTTCCAGGCGCAAGGACAGCCAAAGAAAGAGCCCGGAAAGGTGGCCCTGTTTTTTGCAGAAATGGGCCTCATTACCCGGAAGCAGCGCGAACGGATGATTCCTGAACTGAAAGCGGCAACGCCGACACCAAAGGTCGCCAAGGTATTGGTTCAGCTCTATATGGCGCATGCACAGGGTTTGCCGGCAGATAAAGCGATGCCGTGGCTCAATAAGGCGCTGGAGACGGCGACAACCCATGCAAGCCTGATTCGGCAGGATATGGGTGAACGACCCGCTAACCTGCAAAAAGCGCGTATCCTGCATCAAGTGGGCCGGGCTTCACACGAAACCGGGGATATCGATCGGGCATATACCACGCTTGCAGAAGCATTGAACCTGTATAGAACGAATGCAACAGCCAGGCACGAAAAATATGACTATGTGGGTGTGATGAGAACGTTAAAAAACATTCTCGTTGACAAGGAGAATGACGGTCCGACGTTTGGAAATATGGCAACCAGTCTGTTAACCCATATTAATCAATTACTCCGGGATGAACCGGAAGATGACTCCAGCCCCTTAAATCCCACCCTCATCTTTAATCCTGATGCGTATATCCCTAGCCCGGAGGTAATGTACAATCTCGGGGGGAGTCACTTCGTTATAAACGGGCTTCGTGAAGAAGTCGAGGCCATGAAAAGGGATTTAGAAAACTCTCCAAAATGGGGTGACAGATATTTTCCGGCTTAATCGAGCATCCTCTTACCGGATTGAAATTAGCCGACTGTATCAGTAGGATGCTGGCCAAATAAGCGGGAATGCAATTTCTTAACTCGATTACGGATGGCTTAAACCAGCTATCTCAATCAGGATGTCTTCCAATTCCCGCGCGGCACTGGAATCATCATACAGACATGCGTTCCAGGCCTGGATTTGATTGGAAAATGCCCGGTGGGCCTGTGACGATGTCCCTAAATGGACTGCGAGTTCCACATACTGCCGGGCGGAGTCCGCGACGGCCCCCGTTAGCCCCATTTTTCGGTAGCAGGCCAATGCCATCCGGCTTCGCATCAATGCTCCTGGGAGCGTCACGACGGGGACGCCCACAGAAAACGCTTCTAATGTGGTGATGCCGCCGCCAAAATGCGGCGTATCCAGAACCACATTGCAGCAAGCCAACACATTCAGATAATCTTCCCGATCCAGGCGAGGCAGGATCAGCAGACGCTGATCAATGTCATTGATCCGCTGCCTGAGCCGGTTTTTCAGATAGGCATCCTGCCCCGTGTATCGGCTGGTAAAAATCACCAGCAATCCTTGAGGGTCTCGTTCTAGAATTTCTGCCAATATCGGGTCAAAGTCTGGGTGAAATTTGAACAGGTTTTGCGGGCAGCAATAGAGGGTTCGATTATCCGGCAGGTCAAAGGCACTCCGTGGCTTTGAATTCTCAGGAAGCTGGGGCTTCGAAAACACGATAGGCAGGTTTTTCATCAGGATCAAGTTTTCCCGATACTTTGCGGCAGCGTCTTCCGGTTCGATTAAAGCGGAAGAAATAAAGAAATCCATCCCGGGGATACCGGTGGTTTCCGGATACCCCCAACTGGAAACACATTGGACGGGGGCCGGCTTGAAAAAAGGCAGTAGATAATTCTCCGCGGTGGTGCCAACCTCGAAATAGTAGAGAACATCAAACCCGTGGCGCTGGATTTGCGCAGCCGCCTGTTCCGGATTGCCGGGAATGACCACAAAATCCGTATCCGGCCGAAGGCGCCGGGACAGGTAAGCCTGTGCCTTATCCGAGCAGAGGACGGCAAATCCAATCCGGCGTCGATCCAGGTTATCCAAAAGCGCACCCATTGCCCGATGGAAGAGAACATAATCCTGCGGAACGTGAAACCCTACAAAAGGCTGGCCTTTTTTGGCTGGTAAAAAACCTGGAGACTGCATGGGATTTGAGGTCTTCAGGTGATGTGCGACAAAATCGCCGTAAGCACTGCGAAGCGCCTTGTCGTCTATTCCATGGTACGCCAGGAGCTGGGATGGTTGGAGACTCGCCTGGATAAAATCGAGAGGCGCCAGTTGAGCCGGTTGGCTGATGAGCCGGTGGAGGGTTTGTCGGAAGGCAACCGCTTCCTGGGTGGATGAAAGGATCGGGAGGAACAAGGTTTCCAGTTTAAATTTCAGCAAGGGGTTTTCCGGCATCAAGCGGCAGGCCTGGGCCATAACTTGCCGTGCTTTTCCCAGTTGACAGTTTTGAAGGTACAAGCTGGATAGAATAAGGCACAGTTGCGGCTGGCTAGGATCCAGGGCAAACGACTTTTCCAGAAAATGCAGGCCTTCGTCATAATACTTCACCTCAAGCAGTAGCGTTCCCAGGTGAAAATAAAGCATCGCATTACGCGGCTGGGCGACAATGGCTTTCTGATAATAATCCGCCGCCTTCGGATAATCCTGGGTGAGGCGGTAAAGCCTTGCCAGATGGGTTTCAACTGAACCCGGCGTTTCGGTATTCCCTTGCAGGAGAGCCAGGCAGCATTCGATCGCATGCGCATAATTTCCGGCTTGCTCATCTAGCAAGGCCTGCCGACGCAGTTGCACGGCATTGCCTGCTATTTCACGAGTCTGCTCAGAATTACGGCGTTCCATATGGTGGCCTCCCTGGGGACAGGACACTCTTACTTTAGCAGCCTTTGTGCGGCGGAGGGAGTCATTGATCAACAGGAAAATCTGCCCGGAATGCGGAGCGAATTCCGGACAGAAACTGAGGAGAGCTTACGATGTTGAAGGAAAACCGTTAACCGTTTTGTTTTTTGCTCCAGCGGCCTTTATTTTGCTCTTTAAGCGTCTGGAGCTTCTGTTTTTGCTCGGGTGTCAGGATGCCCATCATTTGCTGATGAAAAGCCTCGCGCTCCTGCTTGCGGGAAGCTTTTAACGCTTCTAATCGCGCTTTCTGGCTATCCGTCAAATTCAGTTGGCTCATCAACTCGCCGCGTTGAAACTGCCCCTTATTGGCCTTGCGTTCGGCCTTCAGTTCTTTCATCCTGGCCTGCTGCGCCGGTGTCAGGATGGATTGCATCTGCTGACGGAAGGATTGATGCTTCTGGCGCTTCGTAGCCATCATGGCCTTTAGTTGGGATTGCTGGCTCTCGGTCAGGTTCAATTCCTGGAAAAACTTGCCTTTGTGATGGCGTCCATGGTGCTTGCCGCAGCTTTTTTCTGTGCCGATGTTGGTTTGTGCCTGGGACAGCAGATTGTGTTCGCGAATAGGATTAGCCCCGTTGTCCGCAGCCAGCGAGAAGGGCATTTGGGCAACCATCAGGCCCGCTAAGGCGAATAGTGCAGGTTTTGAAAAATTCATTTCTCATCAACTCCATTTCATTGTCTTTAACACGCCGGCCGGATCCGCCTGCGACGATGCAGGGTAATAACAACGGCGCATTTGTAATGCGTTATTGCTACACTTAATAACGATTCCCTGGGAAAAAAGTTTCAGATTTTATATAAAATGGGATTTTGTGGACTTTTTAGAGAGATGCGTTACAATGGCCAGGCAACCCTGAAAAAGGTTACGCAGCGTTTGCAAACCGGCACGCTACCGATGGTTTTCCTGTAAATTCCATCACCTTGATAAAGCTGGCAACCCAGTAAGCCGGTTAATCAAACTTTGATTGTTATTTTCTATCGGATTTACAGGAATTCACAAATCTTCTCTTCTTATTGACAGTGATTCTCATTTGCAACAGAATGTTTCAAAATGAGAATCATTCTCATAAAGAAAACGTCCATTTGGCAGGAAGCACGGTTTATGGAGATTAGAACTCAAAATTTGAACCCTTATGCAGCCAGTGTCCGCGTAACCCCATTTTATGGCTGCAAGCCAGATGCGTTAGCCTTTTCGCAAAAAGGATCTGCCAATGAAGGAACGGCTTATTGGTACAATCCGGTCCGTGCGTTTCAACCTTTCCCGACGCACCACGTCACGATGAACCTGAGATTTGGCGCGCCAGGATGCGGCGTTTGCCCAATGTGCGTCATTGGCATGGCAGCGGCAAACCGGGTGAATAAAATTCGGGATTTGGAAAGGCAGAGCGACCTGACCATTGATGCCGGATTAATTACACAAGAGTTACGCGCATTGGCCATTAAAGGAAATGGCCTGGACGAAACAACCTTTAAAATACAGAATTTTGACGGAACCCGGCTTCATTCCATACGCCGCACCGACCAACGGTCAACCAACGACGCCTATGTTATTGAGTTGGCAGCATTGCCAAGAACTTATCACACTAAAAAACTGGATAAATATACCATTCATAATAATACGGATGATCCAATCTTTCAGGATGCTATCAACGGCTTAAATGGTAAGGGTTTGGTTGTAAGTGAGTTAAAACGCTACAGCAAGACAGAAACGGTACCGATAGATGAAAAGGCGATATTGCCGGACGGGGATGCCTTGCGTCACCAGTTCAGAACCTACGGCACATTTCATCATTTAAACGAAAAAACCCGTGGAAATAAAACCACACCCTTACTGGTGGGCTATACCACGTTAACTGAAAAACTGCCAGGCGAACTGCTGGTTGCATCCGTCCGGGAATTGCCGCAACTGGAGGGCATTGGCGCCGATGCCGGCGGACTGATGAATGCTATCGGTGTTGCAGCAAAATCCACACGTTACAATTCGGTAGCGGTGTTTGTGGAGCCTTACCAGGTTGATTTGGTGAAATACCTACGGCGTTTGCAAGAGAACGGTATTAATGTGCAGGAATATGGTGTAGGCCATAAACTTCCTGAAGCTTATGAGGAGTTGTTATCCCGATACAATAGTCGCAAGGATAAGCCCGCAGGCACTATTTACCGTATTGATCTTGCCCAAATTAAGGCGTTCTACCAAGCCTCACTGGCCAAACTCAATCAGGAGAAATTCCCAACGCTGGCAGAAGTCGATGTCGATTTCCTGACTAATATCCAGGACTCTGATGAAACTGAAACCTGCGCGATAATGATGGATGAAGCAGAGCAGGCAAGGTATAGAAAGTCTAAAAGAGTAAAGGCAGCTGCATCGACTTTAGCTGAGGCTCCTCCAAGGGAGGAACAGGTGACACAAGTTCAAGATGATGCCACCTCACCCGCATTTGACCCTCGACAGGCAGCTAAGCAACGGCAAACAGAAGTTTTGTCCCGCACAGGCTTTTTAGGAGACTTAAAGAAGGGAAAAGGTAAGCGATAATGGCTTATGTTGGCCCAGCTTTGAACCGTGCAGACTGGCGCTATCCTGTTGCGCCAAGCCCTGTTAGAAATGCAGAGTGGCCTGTTTTAACCTCATCATCGGAGGATTTAGCTGCCAAAACCGAATTGTTGCAACGTGAGCTTGTTGTAAAGCGAAACAAGGAGCTGTTGTACCGGGTTAAAATTCCGCTAGGGGCCTTTTTAGGGCTTATGACCTACATTGGGTTCAATATAACCGATCGTTCCTCACACATTGTTAATGAGTTTTTAAATTTGCTCACCCATCGCGAACGCGCCATGAAGTATATTGACAACTTTGACCAGAGCGGACATCTGCTTAAGCCTGGTACGCGTGCCTATCTTAGTGCGTTGCGCATCAAGCTGAATACAGGGGCGCCGAAACTTGAAGTGGAAAAGGTCTTGTCTCGGCTTTATGCAGGAAATGTTAACCATGGCGGTGTCAAAGCCATCCAACGGCATGTGTCCCAATACCTCAAGTCGTGGAGCCGAATTACTGCCGATCGCGAAGGCTTAAACCAGATTGCATCCCTACCGATTATTTCCCGTCTGGTGGGACGCTCTCCTGAGGCGGCAAAAGATCTTGCCCGTCATAATCGCCAGAAATTTCTGAGCGCGCTTTTTTCAAAAGTTCTATATGGGTTTGATCCCGCCAAGTTTCAAAAAGTCTTTCGTTCATTAAGGGAAGCAAACCAAATACGTGCCGGCCTGATTGCCGCCATGGTTGCCGTGAATATAGCCGGATTTTTTGTGATAGCAAACGAACTGGAAACAAAAAGATTAATGAAGGGTGCCTGATAGATGAGCCTTTATCCTTATGCCAATTTCAATTACCGGCCTAATCCTTATGCTTACCGGCCCCAATCTAATCCTCAGCTTGTTATGCCGCCTATGCGCAGAGTGGATTTTGGGCAACAAAATTATTTGCCTCAGGCCATCGTTTATCAGCCGCCCATTGCTTTGCCCAATGCCTATTTTAGCACGGCTTACCCCAACCTCAATTTGTTGATGCAGCCGCCGCGGCAACTGCCTGTACAACCGAAACCCATTAATATTACGATTCCTGAGAATGCAAAAGTGGTGGATTATTCCACAGCCCTGGCTTTGGTTCAAAGCGGGCAAGTAAAACGGGCCGAGGTGAACCGTGACCCCAACTCGTTCACAGCTATACCAACCGGGGATCTATTCCTCAACAATGGTCGGGTTCTCAGCACAGTCCTTCCGAATGATACCCAGGAATTCAGGCGCTCTTTGGATCAGGCGCAAATCCCCTACGCCATTGATATTGTGAAGCCAAAAGGGCTTCAAATGGTGGTCGGGGTTTTAAAAGGCGCCTTGCAAGAATTATTATTGCCGACGTTGCTGCTGAGCGCAACCGGTCTCTCCGGTTATTGGGCCTACAACCAGTTCCAAAAGCAAAATGCCCAGAAGGGTGTTCATAATACGCTTGCCCAGGCCGTTAAGCGCTTTGACAATTTTAATTATGATGTCTCCAAGATTATCCACCTGTATGACGAGCCGACCCAACGCACCGTCAATGATTTTGTTAATGGCCGTATTAATGTTCTCCTTGCCAAAGGGCCACCGGGGACAGGTAAAAGCCACTTGCTGAATTCGGTCGGCAAAACCCTTTCTGCGTCAATTGCCGGCACACTGGCGTCAAAGGGCCAGGATGTGCTGTTCCTTAACCTCAACGTTTCAGACAGTGTCATCGAGTTATTAGAGAACATCTATAGCGGGGATCAGGACAAATCGGCAAAGGCGCTGGCCACTTTCAAAAAATTAAACGGCGGTAAGCCCATCCGACAGATCATTGTTTATGCCGATGAAATTGAAAATATGCAAAACCAGATAACGGAGCTGTTTAACAAGGGGCTGGGGAACCCTGAAGGAACCAGCAACCTGCCGACACTTCGGGTTATAGCGACTTGTAACGAATGGCCAGCCTTTGGCCTTGCCAACAAGAGCCGGATTAACGCGGGTAAGATGCTGGTTTTACATGCGCCACCCAGCACACTGGCCAGCATTTTTATGGAAAAATTCCAGCGCGTATTTCCGGGCGTGGATATCTCGAAGCATCGCGAGCCGATCCTGAATGTTTTCAAGCAATATCCTGGCTACAGCACCCGTAACGTCTCAGAAGTGATTTTTAAGAAGGCTGTGGCGCAATATCAAGCACAGCCTGCCAATAAGCGCAGCCCTGCCCAGGCACTGGAAGAGGCGTTAAAAAATACTTACCTGGATGATTCCGAGATTTCAGGATTAATTGTATCAACCCTTACCGAGTTTATTATGAACGGGCTGACCCCGTTACTGCCTAATAGCGGGGAGGCGTTGAAGCTTCGGATGGCGGATGAAGCCGATAGGGCCTCCATTGGTCTGGATGATATATTGCCTTTGAACGGCAAGGACTACAAAAAGCTCATCGTCCAAGCCCTCGCCGATCAGGATTTAAGTATTCATGATGGTGATAATCGCATTAGCGAAACCATTTCTTCAGTAGGGAGGCAGTTGAAGCGATATAGCATCAGCCGCTTGCTATCGAAGGATGCTGTGTTCACTAGTGCTGCCCTTGTCCGGGATCAATTCGTTAAATATGTTCTCCAGGAGCAAGAGAAGCTGGAAAAAGAGCTGGAAGAGTCAGACGGCACTGCCCCAATGCTTAAGGACCGTTTAGAAATGCTTGAAAAATTGAGAATCGCTATCCGTAATCCGCTAAAAGGCAGCCCGGTTTACAGCGAGTTTTTAAAAGCAGGCAAGCTATATAACCAGCTTGTTAAAAGCGGAATTGATTCCGAATTGGGTTTGGCGCCAGACGTGATGAGCGTTATTTTTAGTACAGCCTTCTCCTCGTCTCAAGCCCAATTAACCGATCAGAATGAGTTGGCCTTGATGCAGCAGGTTCGGCGTATCATTAAAATTGCCATAATGGGCCGATAGGCGTAACAAGCTGTTCATCTCCCAGGTAGCCTGGAAAGGCTGCTACTCCTTTTATGATTAAATTGTCCAAGCCTGGCTAAGCTGGTATCATCATAGCAGGATAAAGATAGGGAGGGTTTGACCATGCCGCTTTTATTGTGCCCTAACTGCCAGGCCGGGATGCAGGAAGTGAACCGTAATGGCGTGATGATCGACATTTGCAGCCAGTGCCGCGGCGTCTGGCTGGACAGGGGAGAACTGGAGAAGCTGCTGGGCTCCGCACGCACTGCCGAAAACGACTGGCACCGCGAGCAAGAGGATTATTACAAGCACACCGGCAAACCCTACAAGAAAAAGAAACATCCTTTTTCCCAATTGATGGATATGTTTGATTAAATTAGATATTTTTTTCTAAAAACCGAGTCAAACCTAAGGAACGTCTCCAATATTTCTTCTCATCATCTCCAAGCTTATGCGAGCAAGCAAGAATTGCTATTTGTAATAATGGTGATGCACTCTCAAAATCATCTTTTAAATGTAACGCTTGTGGTCTCTTTCCCGTTGTCGCTAAAGCTAAGGCAGCATATCTTTTTACAACTTCACTTTTAGTGTTTGTATATACTCCTAATATGTCAATAGCATGGTTCCAACTTGGCAAATCCGAAAAAATACTTAAAATCCACATAATATAGAACTCAGGCGGGGGATGTTTCACATGCTTTTTAATAGGCCTTAAAAAGGTTTTGGCAATTTGATTCCTGCGAGTTTTGTTTAATTCTTCAAAATTTAGAAAAAACTTTGCAATACTGTCAGATATTGGATAAAGATGTTCAATGTTGTTAAGTACCACATCCATAAGATTCGATTTAACATAATCAGGTAAAGATTCTATAGATGCCAAGCGACCTAAAATAAAAGAAGCTAAGTCATAATTAACTAGAACCAATCCGGTAAGTGTTTGATAGAATAGAGAGGTTAGTGTTGAGGCATAGAGCGCCTAAGAGATGAGTGTTCCAAAATTAACTGACCGAGAGTG
>CALAJO010000140.1 GCA_937922745.1 uncultured cyanobacterium | reverse complement strand
AGATGGGACTGACGGAAACAGGCTGGGACAGTTGGGGCGACAGCAGGATGATCATCCCGGCAAAGCCGATGACAATCCCCATCAACGCTACGGGATCCACTTTTTCCTTGGGAGGGATGATCTGCGAGAAGCCCAGCATCCAGAAGGGGGTGGTGGCCACGATCGCCGCACCCAGGCCGGTCGTCATGTACTGGATGGCCCAGCTGACGATGGAATTCCCGCCCAGGAATAATAGCAGACCGACAATTACGTTGCGCTTCAGTTCCGCAAACGTCGGGATGCGCCGGTCGCCCATAATCCAGCAGGCGGCCAGGATGATGATGCCAGCAATGGAGAACCGAAGGCAAACCAGCAGCGCAGGGTGAATGGTTTCGATACCAAAGCGCATCCCGGCCAGCGTGGTTCCCCACACCAGGTAAACCACCACCAATGCCGCATACGCTTTGAATCCGCCGGACTTAATCAAATTTCCCATCGTCTCGGCCCTCACACAGTGGCTTCAGCCAGGTTCAGCTTCATCCGCATATCCACGCGGGTGAGGCTGCCAGGCGAGTCCGAGGGAACAAGCACGAAGCCCAGCCTGCGGTAAAGCGCAATGGCGCGGGACAACTTGCTATTGGTTTCCAGCACAACGTACCGGGCATTTTTCGATTTTGCCGTCGCAATCGATGTGGTCAGCAATTTTTTGCCAATCTGTTTGCCCTGGCATTTCTCCGTTACGGCCATTTTAATCAGCTCGTAGCTGTCGCCATGGGGAATCAGGGCGCAGGTTCCCACAATTTCATCGTTATAGCGGGCAAAGAAAATATGGCCGCCCGGCTCGATGATTTCCTTTACGGGGTTGGAGAGGATGGTTTCGTCGCCCGGCTCCACCTCGAAATATTTTTGTATCCATTCCACGTTAAGGCTTTTGAAGTAGCTGGCCATATCGGGCTGGGCCTTCGGGTCGAACTCGATGACTTCAACCTCTTCCAGTTGCCGCTGGCGCTTGCGCCGGGCAAACCGATCGTAAAAGGTCTGCGTGTCCAACTGGTCTTCCACTCGCTCCAGCACGGCAAGGATGTCGTTGCCGGAGGCGGTAATCAGGTCACGCGCCGACAGTTCAATATCGCGCCAAACGGTTTGTAGCTGGGGCAACATGGCGCGCCCCTGTTCCGTCAGCATCAGGAGGCGCTTGCGCTTATCGTTGGTGCATTTGTTGGACGCCACCAGACCGCTCTTGATCATTTCACCGGCAATCTGGTTCACCGCAGGATGCGTGATTCCCAAGGCTTTGGCCATATCCATAATCGACATGGTTTCGTTCTGGACGAGGCAGTAGAATGCCGGGAACCAGCGGGGCTCGAAGTCAATATCCTGCGATTTGTAAACCGCGGCCACTTCCTGCGTCAGGCGATCGGACAGGCGGCGCAGACGGCTTGCAAGGGCAAGCTCACCCAGTTGTTTAATAATATCCATGGCTAACCTCAGGGGGTTTTCGGTGTAAGCGAGGGGAGGGAGTGAATCAAGAGAATCCTTTGTTTTTTTTGCGTAAGTATTTATGTAAGTACTTACGTTAATGATGAACATAAGCAAAACATATTTTTTTTGCAAGCGTTTTTACAAATCTTTTTTGCCGCAATTTTTTGACTACAATTGAAAGCATCAAAATGGATAGTAAGGGACTGACTAGGCAATATCCACGTTTAGCCGGTGTATGGCATCAATGCTGGAGCGAAAAGGAGAAAACGATGGTATTAACGGCTTCTACCATGTTACCGCTGGGAACGAAAGCCCCGGCGTTTGCGTTGACAGACGTGACAACGGGACAAACGGTGACGCTACAGAATTTTAGCGGGAAAAAAGGGCTGCTCGTCATGTTCATCTGCTGCCATTGCCCTTACGTCAAGCATATCCAGGAGGCGCTCTCCAGGTTGGGTAAGGACTATGAAAGCTCCGAACTGGGTATCGTCGCAATCAGCAGCAATGATGTGGAAAATTACCCGGATGATTCGCCGGACAAGCTGAAGGACATGGCTCGGGCTATGCAGTTTAAATTCCCGGTGCTGTTTGATGAAACCCAGGCAGTGGCCCAAGCGTATACAGCAGCCTGCACGCCGGACTTCTTCCTGTTTGATGCTGATTTTCGGCTGGTGTACCGGGGTCAGTTGGATGACAGCAGGCCCGGCAACAGCCTGCCGGTTACAGGCAAAGACTTGAGAGGCGCCATTGATGCAGTTCTTATTGACCAGGCGGTACCTGTTGATCAGAAACCCAGTATTGGCTGCAATATCAAGTGGAAACCGGGTAACGAGCCGCGTTATTAAGCCGGTTCGGTTTGTTCCGTTGCGGGCAGGGTAAACCGAAAGGTTGATCCTTCGCCAACGGTGCTGGCAACGGAAATTTCCCCGCCGTGAAGCTCAACCAGCCGCTTCGTCACGGCCAGCCCGAGGCCTGCACCTTCGTGCTGACGCGCAAAGGAGTTATCCACCTGGTAGAATTCCTTGAAAATGTCCGGCAATTTGTCTTCCGGAATCCCCAGGCCCGTATCGGACACTTCGCAAATGACCCACTGCCCGTCCGGGCTTTGCAGGAACCGCACAATGACCTTGCCGCCTTCCTGGTTAAATTTGATGGCGTTGGACGTCAGGTTAAGCAGGATTTGCCGGATGCGGGCAGGATCGGCATAAAGCGCACGGATGGCCGGATCTACCTCGAAATGGAGCGTCACGCCGCACTTAGACGAAAAGGCTTCCAGGGTTGCGGCTTTTTCTTCAACCAGTTTCGCCAGATCAATCGGCTCCTTCTCCAATCGGATGGTTCCTGCTTCAATTTTCGCCAGATCCAGGATTTCGTTGACCAGATCGAGCAGGTGCTTGCCGCTGATGACGACATTTTGCACGTATTGCATCTGCTTCTTGTTCAGTTCGCCCACCAGCCCCTGCTGCAGCATTTCGGAATACCCGATAATCGCGTTTAACGGTGTTCGCAGCTCATGGCTCATATTGGCCATAAACTGGCTTTTCCGCTGGTTGGCCAGTTCGGCGGCCTCTCGCGCCGCCATCTCCTGCTGATACAGATCGGACTGGTGCAAGGCCGTCCCCAGGTGGGTTGCAATGTCTTCCAGCAGGGTAATATCGCTCTCAAGCCACTCGCGATGGGATTCGCACTGGTGCATAACGATAAGGCCATAGGGCTGCCCCCGATAAAAAATCTCACACCCCAGGGCCGACTTGATGCGGTATTTCTCAACATATGTCTGATGTGCCGTCGGTAATTGGCGACTGGCATTATCGGCATCGTGGGAGGAGGTAGCCTGTTTCACCTCCTGAAAATAGGACTCCGGGTAGGCGTAATTCACGAACAAGGTCGGGTGCTTGCCTTCGCGTTTACGGCCGGTAAACTGAATGGTCTTGAACGGAAACTCGCTTGCCGGGATAATCGGCACGCTAAGGCTGGAGCAATATTGCCCGCAGACCTTCAGCTCGAAATCGCTTTCGTGCTGGGTATAGCGAATCACCGAGCAGCGATCCACCTTGAGCAGTTGCCCCAATTCATGGGCAACCGTGTTCAGGATCACATCAACCTCATACGATTCGCTCATCAGCGTAATAATGCGCCGCAGGATCCGCTCACGCTCGTAAATCTGCTGCCGCGCCGCGTCAGCGAGTTTTCGCTCCGTAATATCGATAATAAAGCCCACACCGTCCGTCTTGGAGTTTGCCACCAGGGCAAACCCGCAGAGGATATCAATCCGACTGCCGTCCTTGCAGATATATTGTTTCTCGTATGCTGGCGAAACGCCGGTTTTCAGCATATTCTCCACGGCCATTTTGTCCAGGTCGGCAAACTCCGGCGGTGTCAATTGCGTCCATAACACCTGGCCGCTGCGCATTTCCTCCCGCGTAAATCCCACCATCTGGATAAAGGTTTCGTTGGCGTCCGTTATGCGTCCATCGGCATTCCAAAACAGGATACCCATCAGGTTGGCGTCGGATAGGCGACGAAAATGGTCGTGGCTTTCCAGTATGGCCGCAAGGTCAGGATTGTCCTGAAGGGTTGCGTCCAGGGCTGGAAGCGGGCTCGTTATCGGTTTGGGCAGTACAACTTCTTCCACAGTATATGGCCTCTATACTGGTATGTCCCATTGTTATGAGCAAATGAAGCGTCATCTATAATTTAACGCTGAATGCGACAAAACACAATTCTAGGGCTTATTCCAATGATACGCATCCTTCATTTGAGGCAGGCGTATCCCTGCGGCTGTGTTTGCTCCATAATGCCTGTAGAATACGGACTTGAATTAGAGAAGGCACCGATGAAGGGATTAAAAGCAGTTTGCGTGTTTTGCGGCTCCAGCTTTGGCGCGCGCCCGGCTTACCGGGAAGCGGCACAGGCCATGGGTCGCGCGATTGCGCAAAAAGGGATTCAACTGGTTTATGGTGGGGGTAATGTGGGCCTGATGGGGGTTGTGGCGGATGCCGCACTGGCCGCCGGCGGCAGAGTCATCGGGGTGATTCCGGAGTTTCTGGTGCAGAAGGAGCTGGCCCATAAAGGCTTAACCGAATTGCATATCGTGCAATCCATGCACGAGCGCAAAGCGATGATGGCGATGCTATCTGAAGGATTTATTGCCTTGCCCGGCGGGTTTGGGACGTTTGAGGAATTTTGCGAGATCCTGACCTGGAGCCAGCTGAAGTTGCACAACAAGCCCCATGGGCTTCTCAACGTGGAGGGATATTACGATCCGCTGATCCGACAGTTTAACCAGGCCTTGTCGGAACAGTTTATCAGCCCGGCGCATCGCGCCATGGTGCTTGAGGAAACGGATCCGTTGCGGCTTTTGGAGCGGATGGCAGAATACGAAGCCCCGCCAATGAAAAAGTGGATCGATTCTGGTGCGCCTGAACCAGGATTCTCGGAGCTATAATTAAAACCTTTTCGTGTAGGCTAACTGGTAAAAAGCTTTAAAACCGGCATCAGGCTGCGTATGGCCTGTTTTTCGTTCATCAGCTTTTTCAGCCAGAAGTCCATTTGCCACAACATCTTGGCCTGTTGTGTGCGTATCATGGTCAGGTTCCACAACTCGCGATGAAGCTTGGTCCACTGCATTTTATAAGGCTCGTCGCCCCTGCCGAACTCGAAATATTCCCCGCCATTGCGAATGGCGTGATGGAGTACGGCTTCGATGTGCAACACGCCAGGGCGGTATTTCTTGAAGTCCGGCGTATAGGATGTCATATGGCCTAAGTAGCCGTTCCCTTGCCACATCCCCATCTCGTAACTCAGTACATGCTCTCCCAGTTTGAGAACGGAGAACTGAATATGTGGTAAATCGGCGCCAGCAATGTACATACGGTTAAAAGCGGCTTTATAAAACGCCTCTAAGCCAGGGTAACGGCTAAAGTTGTTGCGGCAACCACGCTCTCGCCAGTAAGCCGTATGACGCTCGAAAAAGGCTTCCAGCACCTTATCCGTCTCTTCGGAAGGGGAGAGATGCTCCAGCCGGATTTCCGCATCGGGAAAGTCGCGGTGCATGTGGTTTCGCATCCGCTTGAGATCTTTTTTATAGCCTTTCTTGCGGGTGGCTTCCTCAAAAGCCTCCAGGGACTCCGGCAGGCTGATGTAGGGGATCGACATCGTATGCGTCAGTTCTCTCGTGTAGCAATGCGGCGAGAGAAAGCGGCTTAACAGGTTGAGTTCGTCCGGGAACATCCCGAACTGCAAGTCCAGTACATCCCATTGGCTTTGGGCCGCAATCAACTGTGCGGCAATCTGCTCGATGATGGCCTCGCTGTCTTCGCCGGGCAGCATAATAAACTTCATCCAGTCATAGACCGATGGATCGGTGCCGATAAACTGGACGTGACGAATGAGACGATGGGCAAAACCTCGCTGGCTCTTGCTGATTTTGAGCGGCGCTGCACCGACCAGCTTTTTGTCTTCGTTATACACCAGCACCACGAACAATTGCTGGGGCGGGAAATGCTGTAACCACGTGGTAAGCCATGCATGCGCCAAGCTGATGTTGTGGATGCCGGATTCTTTGATCAGCTCAGACCACGGGCCGGAAAATGCCTCAAATTCTTCAAGACCCGTGATAATACGGGCATGATACCCTCTTTCGGTCTTTATTCTCATTTGTTTCTGCTCTAGCATCCGTGTAGCAAGCCCAAGATAGGTTTTATGACAAGGTATCGTCTTATTCCGCTTAAGATTGAAACTGATGTAAAATTTTGTAATATTTCTTTCTCAAGCTGCCTCTGATACTTACTAATTTACCATTGACTGCGCCGGGTAAAAAGGATCGGATGAAAAGCGGTAAACATTGCTTAACCCAATCGCGAAACCGTACGTTGGGATTGCGGAACGCCCTGTAAACAATATACCGTGCCAGATGGGGCTGGCGGTTGAGTAACCTTTCCCTTGCCAGATAGCGGTAGCCGCCGATATAAGCCCTGGATTTGAGTGGGTATACTTTTGGAGGAAGGTTGTTTTGGGCAAAATACCAGTCCATAATCGCGACGATGCTGTTTACAATTTTTTCGCAGTGTTCGGGAGACTTGGTGATGCTGGACGCATAGACCCGGTAGCGGTAGGCGTAGTCCTGCATGCAGTAAACGCCCTCAAAGTTATCCAGGTAAAGGCGCACGTAGTATTCATAATCCTCACCGGCATACAACGATTCGTTAAACAGCCCGACGCGATCCAGTGTCTCACGTCGAAGCATCAGGCCCGGCAACAGGCAACTGATCTCGCCAGTCGAAATTTTTTCCCACGTGTGCCGGAAAATGGATGGCAGGGAGTAAGACCCATCCGTCTTTTGCACCAGGAGATCCCGCTCGGGCAAGGGGTTACCGGATTCGTCCATATGGGCGGCAAAACCAAAGGCGGCCGTGACTGCCGGATTGTTGACAAGGATGGTTGACAGTTTTTCCAGTGTTTGCGGAAAGTACAGGTCATCCGCATCCAGGAAGCACAGGAATTCCCCTTTAGCCATTCTTAGGCCGGTGTTCCTCACGCCGGATGGATATCCAATACGTTCCACGGGATGATAAACAACCCTGGGATCCGTAATGGAGCGGACAATTTCGCCTGTGCGATCCGTGGACGCGTCGTCAATCACTAGCAGTTCGAAGTAGGTGTATGATTGCGCCAGAACCGACTCGATTGCGGAGGCAATAAAGCGCTCCGCATTATGCGCCGGCATAATCACGCTAATCAACGGCGTGTCAGGCTTCATTCTGGGCCTCCACTTCCTTTTTGGAGAATTTGCCTTTGATCCTGGGCAGGATCTTGGTGTTGACCAGTTCCCGTTCGCGTGGTGTCGCCGTGGTGACAAACCAGACGAACGAAGCCAACAGGGTTGTCGTGAAGCCAATAAAAACAATGTTGAGCAACTGGAACGGGGTGATATCAATTAATAACCACCTCAGCAGCATTACCCAGGCAAACGCGATGATGGCCGCCGGAAGCACTTTGATATGCACTTCGTAAACGTACTGTTTGAACCCAATGGCAAGCTCCTTGCAAACTTCGCGGATGAGACTGGCCTGGTGTTGGATAATCTGTGGAATGAGGGTACCCAGGGCAACCCCAACCAAACCGTAGGGCTTAACCAATAGTAAACTTAAAATCAGGTTGGCAAATGCGGCAACCAGGCTGGAGATGGTGAGGAATTTCTGGTGGCCATGGGCAAACAGGTAAGGCCCGGCAGGCATCTGCAATGCCCCGGTCCACATAATCGGCACGGCGACCCATAGTACCGGGTAGGTTTGTTCAATCGGGATCTTGTCATCGGACAGGAGATGAAACAGGTGCGGATAAAAAGAGACTATCAACATCAAGAGTGTAACGGAAACAAAATTGCTGAAGCAGCTCATCCGCAGAAAAAGCTCCCGCGCATCGTCTTTCCGCTCCATTGAAGACATCCGGGTAAAGAGCGGCAGGACGCCTTCGCACACTTTGAGGCCAATCTGGATGGTAACTGACAGGAAGCGAAAGACGATCTCGTAAATTCCCACATAGCGCAGCGGCAAAAAGTAAGCAATGACGAAGCTGTCAATCTTATGGGAAATCTGGACACTGATGTCCACCATCATGGCGTGGAAGCTGAGATGGGCCATGGATTTGAAGGATTTAAAACGGACTTTGCCAAACAAGTTAAACACCTGGGGTTCAACATTTTTGGCCTGTCCTATTAACATCCCTGTGCGGATACCGGCCGCAACCAGCCTGGCCACCATTAACCCTTCCAAGCCAAAACCCTGAAACAATAAAACAAATCCCAGGATATTGCCTGCGACGCTATAAACGGTATCTCCTAAATTAACCCATTGGTGCAGGGAGTGGGCAAACAACGTGGCCTTGTAATAGTTGGTATACAAGGTTAACAAACCCTCCACCAGTACAATGGCAACGGAAACCTGGGCAATAGGGGTTACATCGCTGGGGAGACTGAAAAATTGCGGGAAAAATGGAATCAGCAGGACGCCAATGCCAAGGGTAATAATGGTAATGCCAATATAGAGCCAATGGCTGGTCTTCAGGAGATCCAGGGCGTTTTCATCATCGTCCACACTGCGGTAACCGCCAAGCAGCTTGACGATAGCCGAGGTAAAACCCAAATCCATCAGGATAACCAGTTCCAGTACTCCAAACAGCAGCACGTAAAGGCCGTATAGATCCGCTCCCAGCATATGCAGGATAACGGGAATGAGAATAATGTTGAGCGCCGTTTTAACGATGACGCTGCCCGCGCCGGAAAGGACACCGAAAATAAAGCGGTTCTGAAAGCTCATGTCTGCGGGGCTTCCCGTAATGACATGGTAAAGAGGAGCGTGGAGACGACCCAAAAGAGTTGAGGGGCATCGAACATATAGGTCATTTCGTCAAAATAGCACACAATCAGGAAATAAACCGCCATTGCCACAATCGCGGGCATTAAGGGCTGGTAGGCTCTAACCGCGGGATGGAAGAAACGCCTCATTGCATTAATCATCAGTGATAACGCCGCTGCAAAAAGCATGTAACCCATCAACCCCAGATCGTACAAGAGGGCGATATATCCATTATGGACCAACATCAGCGGTTGTGCATTCAGCCTGTCGTTATAGGTAAGCTGAAACACCCACGCGTTGGCGGATGTAAATCCATTCCCTAACAGGACGCCCATCCAGTCCAGGTTGGAGAGCAGTACGTTCCAGATTTGCACGCGCCAGTTGAGACTTTCCTTTTGATCAATTCGCGCTTGGAGAATATCAAAGAAGCTTTGATCGGTGATGAGTTGAAACGCCACGATACCTAAAGGCACCAGGACGAGCATCAGCAGGATGGCCTTGAAAAAGGTTTTCCGCACGACGGGGGATGACAGGTTCATCATAAAGATAATTACCGCGCACAAGCCGAAAACACCCAGTGCCGTTTTGGACAGGCCGAGCAGGAAGGCAACCATATTGAGGATAATACAGCCTGTCAGTAACCAGGCCGGCATTCTACGCTGGAATGGCCCTTGGTAATAGCAGTACAACCCCAACAGATAGAGCATGAGGATGCCCATATGATGCGCAAACGGGTTGGGATGGGTAAATATCCCCATGGCCCGCTGGAATCCATCTACGTTAATACTATACCAATGGAAAGGATACCCGATAATCGTCATCAATGCAGCCACCGAGGTGGTCCAGAGCAGGGCCTTGTTCAGGTTGTCGAAAAACTGGCGGGGATGAGGATGCTTAAGGACGTTAATGGCAGTAACAGCAACGCCCAGAAGAATATACAGATAAGACAAATATTGGAGCGCGCCAACAGAGGCCTCGGAAAGCACACTATCGTTTCCGGCCCGCGGATCGATGGCGTTGCTGTTGAAGAAAAAGAAATAGACCGTGAGCCAAACAAAGAAGATGAGAAAATATTTAACGTAAGAAACGGTTTGAACCACCAGCCTGAAATGGGATAGGGCATACCAGGCGCAGGGAATCATCACACCCAGCATCAGCAGGGGCCGCAAGTGCAGGTTAATGCTGTAGAAATAAAGTAAAACGTTATTAAAGTATTCCACAACAGGCCAAAGCACGATATAAAAATAAACTAGGAATTGCGGCTTCCGAACAACAAAGCGGATGTAGTAAAGGTAAACAATCAAGCCAATACCCAGGACAAAGAGCTTGACGAACTTGTCAAACGAAAACAGCTTCCCAAACACTTCCACCCCGGCCATGGGGAGCAGGCAGTACCCGATGAACGGGACAACCAGGCCAATGAAGGCCGGAATGACCCAAAAGGGCAATTGCGCCAGTTTTTGCTGAAGCGTCCCGAAAGGATTAATGGCGTTAGTCAGGTTCATAAGGTCTGTTTTTCCCAAAACTGGTTCTTTAACATGTCTGCTATGCCGAGTGATCCTTCCTGCCGGAAGTCAGGGCGTTCATCAGGCGTTGCTTCAGCAGGCTCTCCCGCTCCGGCGGCGAAACCGGCAGCAGATCGTTCATATTCTGGTCAACCGGCGGTAAATCGATCACCGGCGCCATCAGCGGGTCATGTGTCGATGCAGCAACCACGGGCTGCGGCATAATGGGTTCCGCCAAGGGAACAGGCTGTTCGCTGACGCGTTTTTTGTATTTTTTGGACGGAACGCTCTTGCTTGCCAGTATCGTGATGCCTTTCTTCAACGAGCGGCTTTTGTGGCGAAGGAACGCGGCCACGACACCGCCCACGATACCCAGCATAAAGCCCAGAACCGTGAGATGTTTTTGGCTGGGGAATTTGGGAGAGACTGGCACACGGGGGGCATCAATAATAAACACGTTACTAAGCGTTTCAGCCTCTTTCAATTGCGCCTCCAGCTCCTTTTGCCGCAGGGTGGAGAGCGCGCTGCTCAGGGTTTTCTCTTCGTCGTCCAGACGGGTCAGGTGTTGCTCGATATTCGGAAATTCGGCAATTTTGCCTTCAATCTCCGCCAGGCGTTCACTAATTACGGCTGCTTCTGTTTTCAGGCGCATCGCTTCGGATTGCGCGGCAACCATCTGCTTGATAACCTCGCCACGGGTAATATCTGCCACGGCAAACCCGGGACTCACGTTTTCCTCGCCAATGCTACGCATGGTTTCCTGGCGAATGCCGCTCTCCAGTTCCTCCAACTGGGCTTTAACCTCCTGGAGCTTAGGGTTCTTTTCCGTCAAAGTGGTTTTTAAGTACGCATACGTCTGGGATGTTTTGTAGTAATCGTCGTGCAACTTGTTCAAAGTCTGGTTCATACCCAATGCGGTGGCTTTCAATGCCCGCTCCGGAGTCATGTTCAGCATAGCCTGCATTCTGCCGGCTTCTTCCTCTTTACCCAACGCGGCGGCTTCCACCTGGTTCAGCTTGCTGCCCAGCTCAATCACGCTGCGGGCCAGTTCATCGCTCTCTTCAAGCAGGTTTACGGTTTTCATCTTGCTCTTGTATTCGCTTTTCCCCTGCCGAAGCTCACGCAATTTCTCCTGAATCTGATCGACCTGCTTTTGCAGGTATTTGGATCGGCTTTGCTGTTCCGCCCGGTTCAGGTTCAGGCTGGCCTGCTGAAATGCTTTCAGGACAACATCCAGCCCTTCCTTTGCAATCTCCGGCTTGGTCCAGGAGAACTCGACGGAAATCAAGTCGGTGCCGGCCTGGTTTTTTGCCTTCAAAAAGGCTTTTCCATCCCCGTAAACCATTTTCCAGTCCTTCAGGTCCTTTACCTTTATCTTCTGGAGTTCCTGCGGATGACGGGACTTCATAAAGTTAAACAGGGATTCGCTGATCAGGTCGGACTTTAATAAGCCCATGGTGTTTAATACGGGGTTGGATGAATTTGAAGAGGTGGTTTGCAACCCGTAGTTCTGGTCCTGTACGACGTAGCGGTTGGTAATTGCGGAGTCCTTGATCAGGACGAGGGAATCCGAACCGTAGATGGGTTTGTAGGCAAACAACACATACATCAACATCCAGCACCAGATGAGGATGGCGACACTGAGCGCCAGCTTGATGTGCCGCTTAAGGAACTCAAACGAAGGGGAAACGCCGTCGTTTGCGTATTGTTCGTCTTTGGTTCTGTTCGTCATATTCAGCACAGCTTATGTCTCCTGTCCGGTTGCAAACAACCCCGGAGGTTGCTTTGCGGATGGTTTTATCGCAATGGTCATATCCTTCAACCTCCTAGTTGTTGTTATTACTACGCGTTAGCCACAGGACGTTGGTAAAAGTATTGGTCACGTTGGTGAATGGGGAGAGAATCCGGGCCACGGTTTCGGAAAAACGGCCGATCTTGTAAACTTTCAACTCGGAGATAAAAATCACATCGTTGGGCTTAAGCACTACGTCGCCTTTGGCGGGCTCCACCATCATTGTGTCGAAGCTGTTTTCTCCCGTAAAGCGGCGTATTGCTACAACCTTTCGGTTTGCGTTTTCCCTAAAGCCGCCGGCACGCGCAATAGCCGAATTGAGGTAGGGAGACTCGCCTGCAAGGTCATACACGCCAGGGCCGTTTACTTCACCAATAATCCGAATGGGGAAGGTGCCAGGGCCAATGGAAGACCGAAGCAGGATGTCATAATCCTCCGGGGACATTGCCGTATTCATTGCCGGCACATACACGGAGTCTCCGGACTGAAGGATGATATCATCCTCGCGGTGCCCTCTCTTCAGCATGTTCCACAAGTTAACAATCCGCACTTCCCCCGTGTTCGCCTGAGAAATCTCGATGCGGGACAGATCGGCATTCATCATCACACCGCCAGAATTGGTGAGTACGTTGGATAAATGCAGATCCACACGGTTGGAAGGCTGACTTTGAAAAGCATCCTTGGGCTGCTGGGTTACCAACTGGTACATACCGGGACGTTTTACGGCCCCAGCC
Source organism: uncultured cyanobacterium (assembly GCA_937922745.1). Lineage (GTDB taxonomy): Bacteria > Cyanobacteriota > Vampirovibrionia > Vampirovibrionales > JAGQHJ01 > CALAJO01. The sequence goes on along the minus strand of CALAJO010000140.1, from coordinate 4,023 downwards.
AGGTAAACCGTACCGGGACGGGTTTTAACCACATTAACCGTTACAACCGGATTGACCAGCAATTCCGAGAGGCGCTCTTTCAGGGCTTTGTTCACTTCGTCCACGGTGCGGCCGGAAACGAACATTTCCCCAGCGCCGTTAAAGCTGGCGTTGCCGTCCTCGCGAACCAGGATATCCGTTTGTGCGAGATCGGGCTGATTATAAACGTGGTAGCTGAGCAAGTCCCCCGGCCCTATGCGATACATGCTATCCGTATATTGCACGGTTCCCTGCAAACTTTGGATATCGGCAAAAGCCCCGCCCATAAGGGAAAGGCAGAGGATGGCAACCTGTACAATTAAAAAAATCCGGTGATTGAGGGTGGAATTGCATTGTATCTTGAGCATAGTTTGAATTTCAGCCTTTCTCGAAGAACACTCCATGACGGGTTTCGACGGACGACTGCAAATCTTCAGGACATCTGCGCCTTAGCCCGGATCATCTCCTATGGTTGGATGATATAAATTGTATGGATATTGATAAAAAATGCGGGTTCAGAATCGTTCTTCAGTCCCGAACATGGTGTCAGTTATCCGGCGTATTTCAGGCGATTGGTTGAACCGCGAGGAAATTCCACCGACAAGGTCAACAAAGGACTTTTATAATTAAAAGATAGAAGCATGGCTTGCCAGGTAACGCGAAACCGATGTCCCAACCGACTGCCCGCAAAAAAGTATTGTTCTTCTACCCCGATTTCGGGGCGTTTGGCGGTATCGAGCGTTTCCTGGTAACGGTTTCGTGCGCACTCGACACAAGGGGTCATTTTGAGCCCGTTGTCGTTTGCTCTGCCGGAACACGTCTTTTCCATCTCCTGCAAGACAATGGGATAAAGGTCTACGGTGTTAAAACCCTGGCCAGCTTTGCCAAGCCTTCCCTGCGAAGCCTGGATATCTTCTCGACCGTGCAACTGGTGCGGATTTTAAAACAGGAAAAACCGGATCTGGTGCATATCCATATCGGGCAAATTGAGAATCGCGTCATCAAGCAGTTAGGATTTCCATTGGTGTACAGCTTTCATGGGTATAGCACGCTTTACAGCATGCAAGGTGTCCATAATCCCGTTAAGCGTTTCCTGAAGCACCTGATTCGGCTGGACTTCAAACGCCTGGTTCCCTATCTCGACGCTATGCTGTTCGTGAGCCGGGCGGAACGGGATCGCCTGAAGGCTGAAGGCTATTTGCCACCGAATTTTGATGGGGAAATCCTGCATAATGGTTTGCCCATTCTACGCCTCCAGCAGCAGGCGGACACGATGGATAAAGCGGCCTGGAAAGCCCATCATCATATCCCAGAACAGAGCCGATGCATCACGTTCATCAACCGGCTGGATCAAAACAAGAACCCTATGGCTTTTATCGAGCTGGCCGAACGGTTGTTTGCGCTCTCCGGCTTTGAGGATTTGCATGTGGTTATTGCTGGCAGCGGGCCTTTGGAGTCGCAAGTCCAGGCGCGTATCAGGCAATGTTTAGAACCTCAGCGATACCATTTCCTCGGCCACCGCACGGATATTGCTGAAATCCTGGCCTGTTCGGATCTGCATATCCATATCCCGTTTATGGAAGGGTTTGGCTTGGGCGTCCTGGAAGCCCTTGCCGTCGGCACGCCTTGCCTGGCGCATGCGACAGGCGGCATCGTGGAAATCCTGGATTTTCCGGATGGGCAGTATAGCCTGGTGCCGGTAGACGATGTGGAAACGCTTTTCTTCAAATCGGTTGAATTTTTATCCCTCCCTGCCGAAGCTAGAGCAAGGCTTTGCCAAGCCTACCGGGCCCGTGCCATGATGTTTGATGAGACGCTTTGGATTGACCGGTTAGAAACAATTTACAGGTGTGTGCTTGAGCGGTATGAATGAAAATAAAGAGATTATCCGGCATTCCGGTTTTCCGCTTGTTTCAATCGTGATGCCCGTTTACCAGGGCGAGAGTACGATCGCCCAGGCCGTGCAATCCGTGTTGAACCAGACCTACCAGCACCTGGAGCTGATCGTCGTGAACGATGGCTCCACGGATGGGACGTTGGACGCACTAAACCGGTTTGATGACGAGCGCCTGCATATCATCACCAAGTTGAATGAAGGGGTTTCCATCGCAAGAAACCATGGGTTGTCTCAAGCCAGTGGCGAGTATTTCGCCTTTTTAGATGCTGATGACCTATGGCTGCCGGACAAGCTGGAAAAGGATATGGTCGCTATGCGTCAGGCCGCGGATCCCGTTGGCCTGTTCTATTCCTGGTACTATGCCGTGGATGAGAAAGGCCGCCTGGTCAACGTGTCATTTCCTTACCCATACCAGGGACACATCCAGCAAAAGGTCTTGGAGTGTGAAGGGCTGCTGCTGCCCAGCACCACCATGCTGCATCGCCAGGTGTTTGAGGCTGTGGGCGGTTTTCCCACCGACAGTTACCATGAAGATCGCGTCTTTTTTATCAAGGCGACTGAAAACTTCCCCGCTTACCCTACCCATGCCCGTACGGTAATTTACCAGCAGACCCTTTCCGGTCGTTGCCGCCGTATCCTGAAGGATTTTGACGCGGCCTTGGAAGCCGAGCTTTCCATCGTTTCCGCCCTCAAAAACGTCCTCCCCTCGGAGCAGATGGAAAAGCTCCACCTGATGCAGACCCGCAACCTGTTTTACCGCTTTCTAATGTACAATTACTTCGAATCTGCCAAACGCTTGTATCCGCAACTCAATGTAAAGCTGCTGAAGCAGGATAAGAAGGGGCTGCTCTCCATTTTGAGCATGAGAACCGGATTCAATGCTTTGTATTGGAGCCGGGTTCTGCTACAGTTTTATATGAAGAACGTACTACTATTGTGGTGGCAAAAAAAGCGCGCAGCCGCCTCCAAAATTTAACCGGACTGGAACATGCTGATCTTTAACTTTCATCACGTCGAGCCGCAGCCGCTCCACGAGAGTCGCAAGCACATTACCATTACGCCCAAGGGTTTGCGTAATTTTATTCGCACAATGCGCAGCATCGGCCTTAACCCCGTGGATTTACGGGAGATCATCGACAAGGGCGGCCCTGAGGCATTCCCGGAGCGCAGCCTGCTGATTACGTTTGACGACGGCTATCAAAACTTCTATGAGCATGCCCTTCCCGTATTAGAGGCGGAGCGCTGCCCCGCCACGATGTTTGTCCTGGGCAACCAGTTTTCCGGCACCAACCATTGGGATCAGGGAGACTTGCCCACGGATGAACGGGATCAACTGATGTCGCTGGAGCAGATGAAAACGGTAGCCCGTTCTCGGTACGTGACGTTTGGCGGCCACGCCATGCACCACGAAAACTTGCCAACCCTATCCGAGCCGGAACTTGATCACATCATGGCCGAGTCGTACCGCATTCTTTCCGCGGAACTGGGCGATGCGTTTCTACCTGCATTTGCCTATCCCTTCGGTTATTTCTCGGATAAAGTGCTGGCTTCCATCCGAAAATCGCCATATGAGTATGCGTTTACGACAGAAAAAGGAAAGTGGACCCAGGAAACGGATCCGCACCAGATTCCGCGTTATTCCGCCTATTTCCGCGACGGCAACCCGTTCATCCTGGTCGCTAAACTCGCCCGGAATTCATTGCTGTTTTAATTGTCCGGTTAAGAAAACTTATATGTTTGATATTTTTGATGAAGTTGAATCTGATATTTGTCGCTTTCGGCTTGGTCTTAAAGGCTCCTCACCTTTAGTGGTTTTTGGAGTTAACCCCAGTTCAGCCGGAAGCCAGTATACGGATAAGACAATCTCTAGTGTCAGGCATTTTCAAAAGTTCAAAAATTATGGCCAGAAGAAGTTTGATGGCTTTTTAATGCTAAATCTATGCGCTGAAAGAACACCAAAACCAGCTTTGTTAGAGCCAGTCCGGTTAGTTTTTGCTAGAATAGAGGGGTTAAGGTTGAGGCATAGAGAGCCTAAGAGATGAGTGTTCCAAAATTAACCGACCGGGAATGGGAGAGTATTCAGGATTACTTCCCGAAACAACACATGG
>CALAJO010000139.1 GCA_937922745.1 uncultured cyanobacterium | reverse complement strand
TCCCACCGGGATTTGCCGTGGCGCAACACATCGGATCCCTACGCCATCTGGCTGTCTGAAATTATGTTGCAGCAGACCCAGGTTCAGACGGTTTTGCCGTACTACGATCGCTTTCTGGCGCATTACCCTACCATTGCCCATCTTGCAGATGCCCCCATTGATGACGTATTAAAGCAGTGGGAAGGTTTGGGCTATTACGCAAGAGCCCGGAACCTGCACCAGGCGGCAAAGAAAATTATTGGGGAACACGAAGGGCTTTTCCCGGATACCTTCGAAGCCGTACATGCCCTGCCCGGAATCGGGCAAAGCACGGCCGGGGCCATTCTGACGTTTGCGCACCGCAAGCCGCACCCGATTCTCGACGGCAATGTAAAACGTGTCCTAAGCCGCTTGGAAGGCATTACGGAATCCGTTATGGACAAGGCCGTCATCGATCAGCTCTGGGGCAAGTCCGCCGAATTGCTGCCGGATGACGCTGAAGATGCATTTGACTTCAACCAGGCCGTTATGGAATTGGGCGCAACGCTCTGCACCCCTAAAAATCCCGAATGCGGGCGATGCCCATGGCAAACGGACTGCCAGGCCAACCTCAAGGGTCTTCAAAATGAAATTCCGCGCAAGGAACCGACCAAAGTAACGCCGCACCATACCATCGGTGTTGGGGTAATCTGGAAGGACGATCGCATTTTGATCGCCCTGCGCCCGGAACAGGGCCTGTTAGGAGGCCTGTGGGAATTTCCCGGCGGCAAGTGCAAACCGGATGAAACCTTGCAGGATTGCGTCAAACGGGAAATCCTGGAGGAAACCGGGCTCACGGTGCAGGTCGGGCAAAAGCTGGAAACCGTCAAGCATGCTTACACGCATTTTAAAATCACGCTCCACGCGTTCGAGTGCCATTATGTCCAGGGCGAGGCCGTCCCGAAAGCCTCCCAGGCGCTAAAGTGGGTCACTCTGGATGAGATCGACCAGTTTGCCTTTCCCAAGGCGAATAAGAAGGTGCTGGAAACCCTCAAGCTGAACCCTGGTAAACAATTGCTCCTTTGTTAACCGATGACGACGCTTTATGATGCTTTCCTTCAATCCGCCCAAACACATGCCAGCCGTACCGCGCTGATTAATTACCATACGGGCGAAAAAACCACGTACCAGGCGCTGCAATCCGAAACGGATCACCTTGCTGCCGCATTCTTGACCCACTGTCGCATAATGCCCGGCCAGCGCGTTGGCTTGCTGCTGAGCAACCAGAAGGAGTTTGTTTCGTCGTTTTTTGCGCTTCAGTCGCTGGGGGCGGTTGCCATCCCCTTAAGCTCACGATTGTCGTCGCACGAGCTGGAAAAAATCCTGTTGGACGCTGGGGCGAGCGGGCTGGTCAGCAGCCTGGAGTATGCCGCCGTGGTTGCACCGGTGCTAAAGCTCCTGGCCTGGTATGTACAGAATGAACCGATGACGCTCCACGCCGACTGCAATGTCTTTTCCCTGCAAAGCTGGCTGATGCAAACCACCGACACAGATGCCGCTCCAGTTCCCTCCCCTGCTCCGGATGACCTGGCGGTACTGATCTACACCTCCGGAACAACCGGAAAACCCAAGGGGGTGATGTTGAGCCATCGTAACCTGGTGGAAGACGCCCTGGCCAACACCCAGGTTATCGAGGCCATTGCGGATGACGTCTTTATCACTGTATCCCCGTTGTTCCATGTGTTTGGGCTTACCAACGTGATGCTGACCGCGCTGCTAAACGGTGCATCCATCGTTGTGGTTCGCAAGTTTACGCCACGCAGCATCCTGGACGGCATTTCGCAGTATCGCGTCACTTTCCTGGCCGCCGTGCCCACCATGTACCAGATGATGCTGACGTTTTTGCCCAGCCCGGAAATCGATCTGTCCTCGCTGCGGGTTTGCCACTCCGGCGCGGCACCTATGCCCGTGGCCATTTTCAACCGCATCGAACGCGTGTTTAACGCGCCTGTGCAGGAGGGTTATGGTCAATCGGAAGCTTCGTCCATTATTACGTCCAACCCGCTCCATGGCACGCGCAAACCGGGCTCAATCGGCTTGCCGCTGCCAGGCCTGACCGTGGAAATCGTGGATGAGTCCGGCCAGCCTCTTCCACCCGGCGAGGTTGGCGAACTGCGGGTCAAAGGGCCAACGGTGATGCTGGGCTACTGGCAAAACGAGGCCGCAACGGTCAGAGCCCTTCAGGATGGGTGGCTCTACACGTCCGATATGGGCTTCAAGGATGAGGAGGGCTATATCTTCCTCTCCGGCCGCCGGGACGATTTGATTAATGTCGGCGGCGCAAAAGTTTACCCGCAGGAGGTGGAAGAGGTTCTGTACCAGTATCCGGGCGTCTCAGCCTGCGCGGTGGCGGCCGTCCCATCCAGTCTGTACCATCAGGTGGTCGCTGCCTTTATCGTGCCCGCCAATGGACAAGATATTAATATCCCGGATTTACAGCGATTTTGCCGCGGCTTCCTGGCCGAATACAAGATTCCCAGACAGTTCTATCCGGTTGCGGAAATTCCTAAAGGCCCTACCGGAAAGATCCTTCGCCACAAGCTGGTCGAGAACCTGCCGGAAACAAACGGGTAATATCACGCCTCCAGACTCTTTGCGGAGCCGGCCGCTTTGGATTACAATGGCGCTCATCAAGGCAAAAGTAGAGAGAGGAGTTCCGTCGTGAAAATTGACGTTTCGATTGGAAGCATTACCGAGTTTCAAGGGGACGTGATTGTCGTTAACCTCTTTGAAGGGGTAAAACAACCCGGTGGCGGCACCGGCGCCGTTGATCAGGCGCTGGGCGGCATGATCAGCGATGAACTGGAAAATGGGCAAGTGTTTAAAGGCAGCGTGGGCGATACGTTTCTTTTCCCGACCTATGGCAAACTCCCGGCCCGGTATGTTCTCCTGCTGGGATTGGGCAAACCGGAAGAGATGAAAAACCGGCAGCTTCGCCGGGCAAGCGCCGCCGCCATCCGAGCGTGCAAAAAATTAAAGGCCAAACGCGTGGGCATGCTGCTGAATGGTGCCGGAATCGGACAGGTGAACGCGGAAATCGCAGCCCGGCTGTTGGCCGAAGGCGCATTGATGGGCGCGTACGAGTTTACGCTTCGCAAGTCGCAGAAGGAAGGGCCTGATGAGGAGCCGCTCGGCCCGATTGAGTCCGTAACGATTGTGGAGCATGACGCCGGCAAGCAAACCGCGATTGAAAGCGGGATTCGCGTAGGGACGGTTATCGCAAACGCCACCAATATGGCGCGAGACCTGGTGAATGACACCGCCAATTATGTAACCCCAACCTTTATGGCCGAAACCGCACAGAAGATTTCCGGCTCGGTGTCCTGCAAGGTGTTGGATCAACCGGAGATGGAAAAGCTGGGGATGCGAACCTTCCTTAGCGTGGCCCGCGGCAGCGTGGAGCCGCCCAAGCTCATCCACTTATCCTACAAGCCCAGCGGCACGCCCAAACGCAAGGTGGCGCTCGTGGGCAAGGGCATTACGTTTGATAGCGGCGGCCTCTCGCTCAAGCCCTCAACCGGCATGGACTGGATGAAAATCGACATGACGGGCGCTGCGGTTGTGGTTGCGGTTATGAAAGCCATTTCCGAGCTGAATGGCCTGGATATCCAGGTGGACGCGTTTGCGCCCTGCTGCGAAAACATGCCCAGCGGTCACGCCAACCGCCCGGGCGATGTGATTGTTTCGATGAAAGGCAAGACCATTGAAATCAACAACACCGATGCCGAAGGCCGCCTCATCCTGGCAGACGCCTTAACTTACGCACAGCAGGAAACCGATCCCGATGAGATTATCGACTTAGCGACCCTGACCGGCGCCTGCGTGGTTGCGCTGGGCAAGGAAGCTTCCGGCATTATGGGTATTGATGATGGGCTGATTGACGGCATTCGTTCCGCAGGCGAGGCGGCTGGCGAACGTTACTGGCCCCTGCCTTTATACGATGAGTACAAAGACTTCCTGAAGTGTGATGTCGCCGATATGACCAATTCCGGCAACAAGGGGCAGGCCGGCTCCTCTGCCGGCGGCATGTTCCTGAAGGAATTTATCGATGAAGGGCGCAAGTGGGTGCATCTGGATATTGCAGGCCCCGCCTACACCGACAAGGATGTGCCGGAGGTGCCCAAAGGCGGAACTGGCGTCGGGGTGCGCACCTTGCTGTATTACCTCTATGGCTGGAATGACATTCAATAAAAAGCCATTCTGCATAAAGGAAGCAAAGGAGAGTGCCGGCGATGGTGCTAGGGCGTGTCATTAATTAAGCCGGATAACGGTTAATCAAAGGCTGGTCTGCCAGTAGCGCGTCTGCCTCAATATTCGCCAGGAACGCATTGGCTCCTTGCAAATCCTGAGCTTGGCCTATGGTCAGGTGAAAATCCGTTGGATTCCCCAGGGTATCGCAAGGGCATGGAGCTGGGTACTTGGACCTCCCAATAGCTTGAGTCCCTGGAGAACGGCATCCACAAACAAACGGTTATCCCGTAACGCATACCGTTTTTGCCATGATAAGCTCCATCTAGCAATAGATAAGCATGGCGTCCCTAATTCAAGACAGGTCCTAATAGGCGCCGTTACTGGTTAATACGGCAGGCAAGGTTTTGAACAAAATTCGAATATCTTGCCACAAGTTCCATTCAACAATGTAGGATAGTTCCAGGTGGCACAATTTCTGAAAATCGAGCTGGGAGCGTCCACTAACCTGCCAAGCGCCGGTGACGCCAGGGGTAACGTTAAAACGAAGGGTATAGGGCTTTTCAAACAACTGGCTTTCGTCCGGCGGTAAGGGGCGCGGGCCGACGAGGCTCATATCCCCTTTAATGACGTTAATCAGCTGAGGCAACTCATCCAGGCTAAGCGCCCTGAGAAACCGGCCGAAACGGGTTACACGGGGATCGTTTTTAAGTTTGAACAAATTCCCTTGCAGGTTATTTTCCTGGCGCAGCTTTTCGCGCAAGGCGTCCGCATCGGTTCGCATGGTCCTGAATTTGTACATGTAAAACTGTTCGTAGTTTTTACCGATGCGCAGGCTTTTATAAAAAATCGGCCCTGGCGAAGTTACTTTAATAAGCAACGCAATAATCGCCAGAATGGGAGAAAGCATCAACAACCCCAGGGAAGCACCCAAAATATCGATGGAACGCTTCAAAAACTGCTGACAATGGAACCGTTTCTTACTGGTTCTGGCCATAAACCGCAGTTGTGCGGCCAATACATCATCAGCAAATTCGTTTGTGGTTTTTAGGGGCGGGAGTAGTTCCTGAAGGGACAAAGCGGGAGTATGGAGAACTTCATTCGCAACTGTCATACGCTCTAACTTCAACCTGAAATTATTAACTCAAATACAATTTGAATATCAAATAAACACAACATTGGATCAATAAGTATGATGGGCAATAAGATAAAATTGATACAAAAATTAAGATATTAGTGTAAGACAGTCCCTAAGCCCGTCTATAGCCAAATTCGGCAAGTATGCAATTTTTAGTGTTAAGCACATTTAAGTGCAGAGCATTCGATAAAAAAGCAGACAAATAGAAAATCATCTCTAAGTTTATTTAGCCAAAGTTTGCTAAAAAGCCATAGATTCGACAACTGGGGGATTTTCTTCAGGCTTTAAGTGCTTGCTGATATGAGATATCTATTATTAATAAAAAACATCTCCAACTCAACCCTTTGTTAATTTATACTGTGAGTATGCGCACCGTGATTTTAAGAATGTTTACCCTGATCCTGATTACTGGAACCTTACTCTGGTTTCGATCCAGTTCAAGTGCATTTCCGCAGGATGTTGACACGCTTCTGAAAGAAAGCTGGCTTTATTATAAACAGCGATTTATGGTCAATAACGAGCGCGTCAGTTCCAACAATTATGGCGGTACTATTACCGAGGGGCAGTCCTATGCCTTGCTCAAAGCCGTTTGGATGGATGACCGTAAGACATTTGATAAAACCTGGAACTGGACTCAGAAACATATGGCCAACCCGGATAGTCATTTACTGGGCTGGCATTGGGGAAAAAAGGAGAATGGGCAATTCGGCCTTATCAGCCACCATAACGCCACGGATGGCGACCAGGACATTGCTTACGCGCTATTGCTCGCCGGCGAAAAGTGGAAACATGACAACTATATTCAGGATGCTCAAAAATTAATCACCGATCTCTGGCGGTTTAACGTTAGTGAGGTTCAAGGAAAATACTACCTTAATCCAGGCACTTGGGAGGGTTTTTATCAAGGCTACCTCAGCATCAACCCCTCGTACTTCGCCCCTTATGTTTACCGGAAGTTTGCCGAGTATGATATCCCTCACCGCAAAGGCTGGCTTGAATTAGCAGACAATATTTATCCAACGCTGGCGGCCTGCTCCAATTTGACGGCCCAGCGGCTGCCGCCTAACTGGTGCGCCGTAGACTACAACACCGGCCAGATTATTTATTCCGACCATCAAGGCAAGGGTTCCCGGGATTTTAGCTATGACGCCTACCGCGTGTTTTGGCGAATGGCAATGGATGCCAAAGCAGGAAGCCCGGAGGCCTTGGCGTACTTGCAATCCCATCAAGCCCTGTTAAAACTGTCTAATAATCACCATCAGCTTGCGGATGGATATACCTGGCAAGGTGAGCCGCTGGACCTCTCTTCCAATGGATTCATTCTCAGCGCGGCAATGGCACAGGCCCATGCATTGGATCCGAAAAACCCCATGGCAATCTATAGGCACTATCTTCAGCCTCACTATCATTCGGATGGATACTGGTTCAACCGTTACAACGATTACCTGCACAGTGTGATATGGCTTCATCTGTATACGTTAAGAAACTGACCCTTTTACTTTCAGAAACCGTAACTCTGTCGTATGATGCGGATGGTTGTTATCGAGTTGATAGGAGAGCGCACCATGGCACAAGCGACCTTAAGCAATGCCCCTGATTTAAGAAACGGTTATCCCCGCAGCCCCAACGAGCTGGTTGGCGATTACATCCTTCTGGGACGAATCCTGGACAAATGCCGGGCAACCCTTGCCGGCACCAATGGGGAGTACAATTACAACTGTCCGCTGGATCAGCGCTTCTTTGGTTTTACCGGCGTGGATGCCGAAGCCTTTAAGCAACAAGTCGCTGAAGGCAAGACCGATGACGAAATGCTGGCCTGGGTTCAGCAAAACAGCAAACCTTTAACCCAGGAGCAAATTCTGGCCTGGGCTTACGACGCCCGCTGGGCACCACCCCAGACCGACGAATACAAGGCTTATTTCGAGCAGATGCGCCGCCAGGTCGTTCCAGGAAATCCATATGTGATTTCGTGGTTTCAATTACTGGACGCAGAAGAAGGCCGTTTGTAAACGACCGGTTTTTACATTGCTTGACTCACAATGGTGCTATTCAGCACCATTGTGAGTATGAACCCCAGTTTTAGATAGACGGCAGAGAGAGAGGAACAAAATCATGCAACAGTCCTTATTTGGCAGCCTGGTTGCTGTTGTGGAAAAGGAAACCCCTTCGCAGGCAGACCTGCTTGCCACCCCCATTACCGATGCCGTCTTTACCGTAATAGACCTGGAAACGACGGGGCTTAACGCAAAGAAAAACGCCATTACCGAAGTAACGGCTATCCAATACAAAAACGGCGAAGAAATCGGGAAGTATTCCACCCTGGTAAAGCCCACGGAAGCCATTACGGATGAAGTGATTGCCATTACCGGCATCACTAACGAGATGGTTCAAGATGCGCCGCCGCTCATCAGCATGCTGACCGAGTTATGTTCTTTTGTCGGCTCTGCCCCATTAATTGTGGGCCATAACGTCGGGTTCGACATTAAATTCCTCCAGGAAAAGCTTTCACAGGCTGGCCTTGGCAGCTTCTCCGAGCGGATTACGCTGGAGCGCGCCTTCTGCACCAAGGTGCTTGCCCAAAAAGCATTACCGGGCTTACCCAATTACGATGGTGTGCTGGTCGCCACGCAGTGCGGCGTTTATAATCCTAATCCGCACCGTGCGGAACACGATGTTCGTATGAGTGCCGGCATCATCTTCCACCTGATTGATAAATTGCGGAACCAAGGTGCCCCGATGAATACCGTACAGGATTTAATGGATTACCAGGGCTCGCTGCAATAGCGGCTCCCTCTATTCCGGATCGTGTCGGGGCGCTTCGTTTGTCCCGCCAGGGCCGGCCTCACTCGGATGATCGTAACGTGTATCATCATCCCGACGCAAATCATGCTCTTCCGGGTTATGTTCATCCGTGGCACCGACATTCGCGCCTTCGTTCCGAACATTGTCTTCGTTAAAACCCGTGGGTCTTTCCGGGGTTTCAATCGCGCCGGACTTCCTGTCGGCATCCTCGCATGCAGAAAGGGAAACGACCAACGCCATTGAGAGAATGGACAAACTGAAAACGGATTTCATCTTCATTAGCCTACTGTCACCATTGTTTGATCATAACTGGACTGAAGGATGCGCTGGCAAAGCACCTCGACAAACTTGTCGGGCTCTTCCAGCATGGGGAAATGTGCGGATTCGTCGAACCAGATAATGTCCTTCCCTCGGGTCGCGTTGATAAACGGGAAGTAATCCACCAGTACTTCGGAAGGCACAGTGTAATCATGCCGCCCTTCGATAAAAAAGACCGGCACATTCACATCAATAGACCGGGTTGTGAAATCCACACGATAAATTTCGTCCCACAGGCACTTGGAGGAGAAATCAATCCCCTTCATAAACAGGGAGTGATCCCAAACGCTATATTCCGGGGAAATAAAGGCTTGGTGCGCAATTTTGAAATTGTCCATATTGCAATAAATCTGGCCGCCAAACTTGTTGACGAGTTGGCGCTCCTTCAACATCCCCTTGTAATTCTTATACGGGGGGTGGCCAATGTCCTGCAGGGTTGCCAGCGTCTTGAGGTCGCCTCTTTTTTCCGCCTGAGCGCGAACAAATTCGTAGGAAATATGCTCACTTTCCGGCAGCTTGATGGCTTGGCCCACACCAACATAAGCATGCAATAATTGCGGGTGGCGCATGGCAATGCTCAGCCCCAAAATGCTGCCGAATGAATGTCCCACCAGGTAGACTCGCTCTTGGTTGAGCCTAACTTTAAGCGTTTCAATCAGTTCGACGGCATCGGCAATAAACTGGTCGATTGTCATAGTCTGAGGGTCAATATTCAGGCTCCAGGATTTACCGCAACCGCGCTGATCCCAGTGAACTACGGTGTAGCGTTTTTCCAGGTCGGCCCAGACTGGTTGAAACGGCATTAGCGAAACCCCGGGGCCGCCATGCAAAAAAAGCAAGATTGGATTGTTCCGATTCTGGCCACGAATCGAAATCCATTGTTCCATGCCGCCTAATGTTATTTTTTCCTGCACCTCAATCCCGGTGGCGGGATTAATTCGGTTCCGGGCACGAAGCCGGGAAGCCATCATCCGCCGGTACACCCAGGGAAGGGACATCAACAGGGCGGATAACATCAACGGTTTCGCAAAACTTGCTGGCGTCTTCGAATTCACAGGTTTTCCCTCCAACAACTGTACAGCCACGCATTTTGTTGATTGTCCCTTAACCGTAATAAAAAAGCTATTCGCTTGATGGGCAAGTTACAATTGCGTAACAGCCACGCAAGCCCACTATCTCAAAATAGCCTGAATGATGAACTCCTTTTCTCTGGTGAAAATGGTTAACATAAATTTACGGCTTTGCAGGATAATAGGAGGTATAACCGATGGTTGGAAAATCCAGAAATCCCGGCACCTTTGACGCCAAGAACCAGACCGCAGCAGAAGGCGGCACGGTTGAGCCAATCCAAGACGAATCCCAATTGGATGACCTTGGGGATGTGATGCCCTTGACCTCTCCAACGGGGAACAGCCCGGCTGAAATTCCACTTGGCCCTGGCCGTATGGAAGACCACCCCAGGACTACCGCCGAAGGCCGAACCCGTGGTTCTGAGAGGGGAACCGCTGAAGGCGTAACGACTGAAGAAAACCAATCCTGACTTAGAACCTATCCGGAAATAATGCAACCAGGGTTGTAATTGCGCATGCCAGGTGTAAGAAAGCTCTAGGCTTTTGCCGGATTGTTTCTCGCTCTTTTCTTCTTGCCGGGACGAATATGCCCTGTCATCTGATATTGGCAATGGCCCACTTAGGCTCTCGAGCTAATGGTTATCAAGTAGCTCTTTCAAGCCATACACCTGAACTCCTCTCAGGCAGATGGCTAAGGGAGACCGCACACCGCGGCAGTCGGGCAGTACATTATGCTTGGTTCCTAGTTATCCCGGCCGGTTAGGTTTTTTCCGTTCTTAGTTGTCCAAGGACGCTATGCTCATGGCGCAACGGCGCTAAGCCATTCCAGTCAACGCCTTCTCATCTTAGGGTTGTTGAGCTTTCCCTGCAACTGCCATCGTTCGAGTACAGGTAAAATGGGCAACCCCTCCTTAAAGGACTGCAAATCTTCTTCAAATCCCCCATGATAAGTACAGTCCGTAATTTCAGGGGATCCCCAGATATTACGATGAATAACCAGTTTTGGGCAGCCCTGCGACCTTATGGCAGCCAATACTTGCTCCTGATTGGTGATTTCCCCTTTCAGCAGAATCAATGCTGTTTCATGTTCGTCAATATTTTGTACCAATACGCTCTGGTCCGGGTGTTGATAAAGAATATGTACAGGCGTAATTATATGCTTGGTGCCGCGGTCTAATGCATCATAAAAAGGTTGAAAAAAAGCTGGATAACGGCTTGCTTCTTGGCCTGTGCCGAATCGCATCCGGCTAACAGTTGGGAAATAAACAGTATTCAGACGCATCAGGTATCTCCTAACATTAATAAGGATTAAATAAAACACAATCTCTTAACAGGATTGTCTAAAGTTGGTCGGCAAATGCAGAAATACGTAACATAACTCCCTACTGTGATTGAAACTTTGAAAAGCCGGGTATATACGGTATATTAAGGGTGTATCAACGAGTTGGGCGATGACAAAAAACTTGCCGTTGTGTGCTAACTCTTTTACAATCACTATTAAGCCTGTTTTGCTGAGGATTTTATGGCAAAAATTTCTGAAACAGTACGCAAAGTCGTCCTTTCCCAAAAGCTCAACCGCTATATCGACCTGAATACGGACTTCGGGCAATCCGCGGATCGGTCTTTCTTCGAAGGCAAGGAGCGCTCGCTCCTGCATTACGTCAGCTCGGTCAACATCCCCTGCTGTGTGCATGATGGCGATCCGGCGCAGGTCATCAAGGATATCCAGATGGCCAAGTTGAATAACTGTGCAATTGGCGCCCATATCGCCTACCCGGATCCCAAGCATTTTGGCTACGAGCCGATGGAAATCAGCAATGACGAGCTTTACGCGTGGATTCTGCTTCAACTGGGTGCGTTTTCCTCCCTTTGCAAATCCAACAAGATCGACTTTGATCATGTGCGCCCGCATGGGGCGCTTTATGCCAAGTTTATTACGGATGAGAACGTAGCTTATACTGTCGCTAAAGCCATTCACGACTTTGATCCGTGGATGATCCTGATTGCCCCGGTAAGCCCCATTACCACCCGAGTGCAGGAGCGCTTGGAGATGCAGATTGCTGAAGAACTGTACCTGGGCAAGAAAGTTTCCTCCGAAGGCGTGTTGTTGTTGGATCGTTTCCAGGATAACCTGCACCCGCAGGGCGTCATTGAGCAGGTCAAGCAGCTTGTGTCCGACTCATCGGTCACGACGATTGACGGGAAAACCATCAAGGTCAACTGTAAGACCATGCATTTGAGCCCCAAGCTGCAAGGCAACATGATGATTGCCGAGCGCATCAACGCGATGCTGGGGCAACCGGTTTCGTTAGCGCTGTCCGCAGCGGGCAGCTCGGGGTGGGCATAAGCCAATGAATCAAAAACATCCTTCCTTTCTTGTTTACGGGCCTTCAGGCAGTGGCATCAGCACAGCCCTCCAGGCCTTCCGGGATCATGGTTTTCTGGCTATCGCTGGAATTCAACCGGAGTCTGCGGAACGCTTCCTACTGATGGCGGAAGAAGAAGGCAAACCTATCGCCTTGGCGCCGGAAATCAACCCGGATGAAACCAGTGCCGATACGGTCAAGGCTGCGCTTGAAGCCCTCAAAGCCCGCTTTCCGGAATTGAAGATGCTGTATCTCAGCACGCCGACCCCGGTGCTGATTCAGCGCTATGCCGAAAAGGACAAGCCGCATCCTTATGAAACCAACGGCCTGAAGAATGCTATTGAACATGAGCAAGGGCTCTACAAGCAACTGAAGCCCTTATCGGATTATCATGTTGATACCAGCACGACTTCCGCGCTGGAGTTGGCACTCAAAGTCGCCAAGGTTCTGGGTATCCAAACCGAAGCGCAGCCGATGACCATCAACCTGTTGTCGTTTGGTTTTAAGAATGGCGCGCCCAATGATGCCGAGATGATTTTCGACATGCGCTTTTTGCCCAACCCGTTTTACGATGAATCGCTCCGCCCTTTCAGCGGCCTGGATAAACCAGTGAAGGACTACATTTTCAGCTTTCCGGAAACAGCCGAGTTTCTGGAATACTGGCAGAAACTCCTGGTTCACAGCCTGCCCCTCTATCAGCGGCAAGGCAAAACCCGTATTACCATTGGTATTGGCTGCACTGGCGGCCAGCACCGATCGGTCTGCTTAACCATGGCCCTTGCCAATTACCTGAAAGAGGCGCTACCGGATTGCCACGTGCGCATTACCCACCGGGAACAGCAGAACTGGCCACAACCCACCCCTACCCCGCAACGATAGGAGCATTTCCTCTTGAGCAAAGACCACCAGATGAAACAATGGTCGCGGCAGGCTACCTGGCTTTTGCCGGGTTTGTACATCAAACGCTGGCTGGGGATGCTGATTACCGGCTTTCTTTGTCTCATTGTGGGAGCGGCGCTGCTGCTTAACCTTCAGCCCATAACGTTGGCCATTGAGCTGGTGCAAACTATTGCTCCCCGTATCCCCAGCTGGGTGAGTGGATCGTTGTTAACACTCAGCGGAATCATCCTGTTAATGCTGGGGTACCGTAAAACTACGGGAACCGTGTTTGATGCCTTAGGCACCGGTGCGGATCCGGATTTGCTGGAAGCGCTGTATCGTAGGAACAAGTTGCAGCATGGCCCTAATCTTGTGGCAATTGGTGGTGGAACCGGCCTGTCTACGTTACTGCTGGGTCTAAAGCACTACACCAATCACATTACGGCCATTGTCACCGTTGCGGATGACGGGGGCAGTTCCGGACGGCTTCGGCAGGAGTTCGGCATCATTCCCCCGGGTGATATCCGCAACTGTATTGCTGCGCTGGCCGATGAAGAGCAGCTGATTACGGAACTCTTCCAATACCGCTTTAAAAAAGGCCATGGCCTGGAAGGGCATTCCTTCGGCAACCTGTTCCTGTCCGTCCTTTGCTCCATTACTGGTAATATGGTTCAGGCTGTCAAAGAATCTTCCAAAGTGTTGAATATTCGTGGGCAAGTGCTTCCCGCCAGTTTGGACAACCTGTGCCTGGTGGCGCAACTGGAAAACGGCGAGGAAATCCGTGGCGAATCCCAGATCCCGGAGGCCAAGTCCCGCATCGTAAAACTTCGCTGCGAGCCGGACTGCCCCAAACCCCTGCCCGAAGTCCTTGAAGCCATCAAGGAGGCCCAGCTCATCATTTTGGGACCGGGAAGCCTTTACACCAGCGTCCTGCCCAACCTGCTGATCCCGGAAGTACGCGAAGCCCTGCACAACAGCAAGGCCCCCAAGGTTTACATCTGCAACGTGATGACCCAGCCCGGCGAAACCGATCATTTTACCGTCGCCGACCATATCCAGGTGCTGTTGGATCACTGTCCTGGGATGCATCTGGTGGATGCGGTCGTCGTTAATAACTGGATTCCGGAGCGGCTGGTTGAGAAATACCAGGAGTACGGCTCCATACCGGTCCTGATTGATCGCGAGCGCTTGGCGGAGATGGGCGTGAGCATTATCGAAGCCGTTCTCGTGGACGAAGGAGCCGAATCGGTTCGCCACAACCCTAAGAAACTCTCCCGCAGTATTGTCCACTGGTTTAAAAAGCATTACCGCCGCCGTACCAAATCCTTAGGCCCTGCGGAAGAGAATACTGTGCCTCTGAGCGAAAGCCCGGTTGAGAAGAACCTTATCCAAATTTAATCGGCCTTTAAGCCGCCAATTATCCTATCGCAATGATATCTTAAGAATTTCAGGGTAGATATCTCCCCAGCTTGACATAAAGAAGATGTGAATTCTAATCTGCAAAATATTTCGGTTTGAGCGTTTTTATTGACAAGTAGATAAGGCCCTCGGATTGGAAATATGCAGATTACCCGGAACCCGTTCAGCGCGACGCCCGCATTCTCCGGCAAGAAAGATGATGACGCGGTTCAGAACGTCATCCGCATCGCGCAAGAAGACGGTGCTGAGCAGCGAATAGGCAGGGATTTTGAGCAGGTGGTTGTGCGTTTGACCGCTGTTTATGGCGAGCGTTTCTCTTGCATTTACGAAGCGGATCTGGCGGGGGATGCCCACTACCACGCTGTTGTCAAAGAGTTGGAGCGTAACCCGGCGTTTTACGGGCTGGAAGGCATCGCAGGGTATGCGGATCACGTTAAGGGACGCGGCAGAAACGAAACGGATTTTACGGGGGAGGCCGCCCAACGATACGCACGGGGGTATATCCTGGGCTACTACAACAAAAAACCGCGTTTCTAAGCGATTCTCTCGCAGCATCGAATGACTTCGCCCTCAACACACTTTTATGCTAAAAATTAATGGTAATTTCAACCCAAACTAAGAATCGAGGGACGCCCCATGTCCAAACATTCGCAAACCAGGCGCATCACTGCCCAAAACCTGATAGAAAAAAAACGACGCGGTGAAAAAATCATTTCTCTAACGGCGTATGACTATAGCACGGCGCGAATCCTGGATAAAACCGGGGTAGTGGACTTTGTCCTGATTGGGGATTCCCTGGGAATGGTTGTTTTGGGTTATCCTGATACTTTGAGTGTGACGATGGACGACATGCTGCATCACGTTAAGGCCGTTTCCCGCGGAACCGATCGTGCCTTGGTGGTCGCGGACATGCCGTTTATGAGCGTCCACGTGGATTTTGAGAGCGCCATTCGGAACGCGGCGCGCATGGTTCAGGAAGGCCGTGCCAATGCGGTGAAGCTGGAGGGAGCCTCTGCTCTGACGTTAAGGCTGGTTCGGCACCTGGCCGACATTGGAATTCCGGTTATGGGGCACCTGGGTTTTACGCCGCAGTCCGTGCAAACCTTTGGCGGGTTTAAAGTGCAGGCCAAAACCCTGGACAGCGTGCGCAGGCTAATTGAAGATGCGCTGGCGCTTCAGGCGGCCGGGGCTTTCGCCCTCGTACTGGAAATGGTGCCGGTAGAGGTGGCGCAATTGGTTAGCCGCCTGCTTGCAATCCCCACAATCGGCATCGGCGCCGGCCCCGGTTGCGACGGGCAAATCCTGGTGATTGACGACTTTATTGGCAAATTTCCCGATTTTCGGCCACGCTTTGTGCGCACTTACATGGAGACACAGCAGCAGCTTACCCAAGCCGTTGAACGCTATACCGAGGACATCATCAGCGGAGACTTCCCAAACCCGTTGACGGAAGCCTTTGCCTTTCCAGCGGACTTGCTGGATGGCCTGCGATTGTTAGAGGCCGAGTACACCAGCGCAGAGACGCTGGAGCCAAGCCTTTCGGGGGTGTAGTAACCATGCGTGTTGTGGAAACCATTACCGAGTTGAGAACGCTGCGAAATGCCTGGCCGACGGACAACGTGGCCTTTGTGCCCACCATGGGGGCGTTACATGCAGGCCATGCCTCGCTGATTGAGATGGCGCGACAAATCGGCTCGAAAGTCATCGTCAGTATTTTTGTCAATCCATTGCAATTTGGGCCGAAGGAAGACTTTAAACGCTACCCGCGCCCGCGTGAGAATGACTTGAGCCTGTGTCAAGAACTGGGCGTTGACCTGGTCTTTTACCCCAAGGAGGATGAGCTTTACCCCAACGGCATGGAGATACTGACCGTTATTGAACCTCCCCCTTCCTTAACGCTTCAGCTTTGCGGGGCCAGCCGTCCGGGGCATTTTACAGGCGTGGCGACGGTTGTGCTGAAACTGCTCAATATCGTCCAGCCGGATTTTGCCGTTTTCGGCAAGAAAGATGCCCAGCAACTGGCCGTCATCCAGCGAATGGTAAATGATCTGAACCTGCCCGTAACCATTTTGCCGGCCCCAACCGTTCGGGAATCGGACGGGCTGGCGATGAGCTCGCGTAACAAATACCTAGTTTCCGCAAGCGACCGTCAACAGGCCCGCTTGTTGCACCGCCTGCTGCAAAATGTGCGGCAGCTTTATCAACAAGGTATGGAAACCACCCAGGAGGCCTTCGCGCTAGCGCAAGAGCAAACCCTGGATGAATCCCTTTACCCGGATTTCCAATTGGAATACCTGGCCGCCGTGCATCCGGAAACCTTTCAGCCGGTTGAGCTGCTGGAGCCCGATACCCTGATTCTGGTGGCGGCCAAAGTCGGCCAGACGCGCCTCATCGATAACCTTGCATTGAATGAAGCCCCGAGCGCAACGTCCAGTGGCGATCTCCACCATTTGCTGCAATCTGGTTGATCGTCTCTACCGATCGGGCAAGCCATAGCGTATGATGGAATAATATTGATTGAGGAATTGCCGCTTCGATGCTTGAACCCCAACCCGCCCTCGTCCAAACGCTTCAGCAGAGCAAAAAGCCCTCTAAAACCAGCGGGCTCGCTTTTAAGCCGCCCAAGCCCAGCCCCACCATCCGCAATTTCATCCGCCTGATTCAGCCCTTCATCTTCGATCATTTCCTGGGACGGTTTCGCGTGGAAATTGACGAAGAATCCCTTGAGCGGCTGCGTCGCATTAAGAACGAACGGACGTTAATCCTTCCCAACCACCCTGCCCAGTGGGATCCCTGGGCTATCCTGGAGCTTAGCCGCCGCATGGGAGAGCATTTCTACTATGTCGTCGCCCGAGAAGTCTTCGACTGGCACCACGGTATCCAGGGCTGGCTATTACAGCGGATGGGGTGTTATTCCGTCGTGCGCGGCGCCAGTGACAAGGACTCGTTCAAAACCACCAAGGATACGCTCCAGCATAACCGCGGCCGGCTGGTCATTTTCGTGGAAGGGGAGATTTCCAACCAGAACGATTCCCTGCTGCCGCTGGAACCCGGCGTCATCCAACTCGCCTTCCTGTCCCTTCAAGACATCTACAAGCAGAACAACCGGGATCTGGATTCTTTGCCTTCACTCTACGTTTGCCCTACAGCGATCAAGTATATCTACGAACCCAAGGGGCTCACGGAAACTATTGAAAAAGCCCTGGCGAACCTCGAAAAGGCCACTGGCATTCCCTTACCCGCCACAAGCCATTATGAACGCGTGCGGGCCATCGGCCGAAAGGTGCTGGATGAAACCAGCAGTCAGTTCGGTTATCCCCTTTCCTTTGATGACAGCATCGATGATCAGATTCGCGGGCTGGAAAACTTTATGCTCACCAAGTTGGAGCAGGTCGTCAACCTGCTCTTTGAAACCCATCTGTCCTATCTGGAGCGCGTCCGCCGCATTCGCAACATGGTCGACAAGCTCCTGAAGGATGTCCCCGAAGATTTGACCCCTTACCAGGCACGCCTTTTCGACCATCAAAAGGCCGTCCTCAAAAACTTCTACTGGGATCTGGATCGCATCGTCAACTTCATTGCCATTTACGATGGCTATATGCACCCCGACATGACCGCTGAGCGCTACGTTGAAGTCATTCGCCGCCTAGAGAAGGAAGTCTATGGCTGGTACCATCTGCGCCATCCCCGCACCGTATACATGAAAGTCCTTGAGCCCATTGACCTGAAATCCTACTTTCCGCAGTTTCTGCAGGACAAAAAGAAGACCACCGAAGCCATCCTGGGACAGGTGGAAAGCGCGCTCTACCAGGCCATTATTGCCCTGCCGCCCCAAGCCCGTCATGAGGAAGCCAAAAAAGTTGCAAATTAGGGTTTGAAAATTCGACGGGTTCCCATTACAATAATCCTCAAGTCGTGGCGGATTAGCTCAGTTGGTAGAGCAGAGGACTGAAAATCCTTGTGTCCACAGTTCAATTCTGTGATCCGCCACCACTTTCCTCACTATGATTGAGCGCTTTTAAAGTTTTATAAAACAATACCCTGTGTGTAATCTGTGCGTAGTCGACCACTACAGTTTACCTGTCTTATTGTAATGTCTCGCCAGCTTGCTCATTGCAGCCTAGATATGTAATCCATTTTAATGGCTGTATCTGAAAACCATGGACGGGGTTTTATGGCCAGAGATACGTTGAACCGTTGGAATATCCACTACCGCTTGCACGATGTGTGTAATGGCTGTATGGCGTAACCACTTCATCGGGATCTAAACCGGCCTTCTCAAGGACGCTTCGGAAGGCTTTACGAATATTAACGACATGGCCTGTTTTTGAATTGCTGGAGGGAAAAAGTCAAGAAGGATGGCCATACATTTAATGTCAGTATTAAAATATTTTTAAAAAATATTTTAATACTGACATGATAGTCTTGATTTTTTATGGCTCAGCCTGCATAATTAGAACAACAATCCAAGGTGAACCCATGAAATTACGGCTCTCTGACATCGCAACTATCTTTACCGGCCTTTCTATTTCAGGCCGTGCGCCGGTAGGAAAGGGTCAAACCCCTGTCCATATAATCAATGTAAAGGATCTATTGGACGGCGAGATAGTTACTACAAACTTAGACACCGTGGTTGTGCAAGATCTGGGCAAGATTAAACGGTACTTAGTGCAGACTAATGACGTTCTAATCACTACCCGTGGCACGCTGCTGAAGTCTGCCGTGGTTCCTAAGGAAATGATAGGGAGCATTATTAGTTCCAATTTGGCTGTGATCCGACTGTCTACTGATGCACCGATAACTCCTATCCTGCTGCAAGCGTACTTGGAAAGTTCCGTGGGGCAACAGAATGTGTTTTCCCGATCGAGGGCAACCACTCTACAACTGACGCTTAACTCCCGCGATGTGGGTGAAATTGAGGTGCCTGTACTGGATCAGGTAAAGCAAAAACGAATGGAAGCACTATCTATTGCGACCAAGCAATATATCCGACTTGAAAAACAGGCATTGGAAACCCGAATCCGGGTATCTCAACAGTTATTAGCAGAAGCATTCTCAGGTTTATAGCAAGGAGAATAACGATGGCAACTGTCCTAGAAACAGGAAAACTAACCCTCGCCCAATTAGAAGCCAAGTTGTGGTCGGCAGCAGATATTTTACGTGGTTCAATTGATTCCAGTGATTATAAGAGTTTTATTTTTGGTTTTCTCTTTTTAAAACGCCTCTCAGACGTATTTGAAGAAGAAGCTGAGAAGGTTGAACAACGTGAACTAGATGCCGGTACAGATCCGGCAACGGCCAAGCAAATTGCTTGGGATGACCCGGATGAGCACCAGTTCTACGTGCCTGTTAAAGCCCGGTGGTCTGATGTTAAAAAACTGACGGCAAACGTGGGTGAGGAGCTTGATAAGGTATGCCAAGTCCTGGAAGAGGCTAACGGGACGATTCTTGAAGGCGTGCTGTTGGGTATTTACTTCAACGATGAGCGCAAATTGGGCGATATAAAATCACGGGATACGGTGCTTTCCCGTCTGATTCAGCACTTTTCCACTATCAATCTCCGAAACGACAATCTTTCGGAGCGGGATATGTTGGGACGGGCCTACGAATACTTGATTGAACGCTTTGCCGATGACGCCGGGAAGAAGGGCGGAGAATTTTACACCCCGCACAAGGTGGTAGAATTGATTGTTAGGCTGTTAAACCCGCAGGAAGGGATGCGAATCTGTGACCCCACTTGTGGCTCGGGCGGTATGTTGATTGAGTGTGCCAATTATATCAAAGATGAGCTGAAGGGGAATCCCCGCAATCTGTCTCTGTTTGGGCAGGAAAAGAATCTGGGCACGTGGTCCATTTGCAAGATGAACACCCTGCTGCATGGGTTGCCGGATGCCCGGATTGAAAAGGGTGACGTGATCCGGGATCCGAAGTTGAAGGATGATGACAACACCCTGATGCTTTTTGACCGGGTGATTGCCAACCCACCCTTCAGTTTGGATGAGTGGGGGATTGAGAAAGCTCAAAGTGACGGGTTTGGACGGTTTCGTTACGGAGTACCGCCCAAAACCAAAGGCGATTTGGCCTTTGTGCAGCATATGATTTCCACCGTAAACGACAACGGGATGGTGGGCGTAGTGATGCCGCACGGGGTTCTGTTCCGGGGGGCATCTGAGGGGAAGATCCGGCAAGGGTTCTTGGAAGATGACCTGTTGGAAGCGGTGATTGGCCTGCCCACCAACCTGTTTTATGGGACCGGCATTCCGGCAGCGATTCTGATTTTCAACCGGAATAAACCGGTAGAACGGCAGAACAAGGTGCTGTTTATCCACGCTGCTGAGGAATATGAACCCGGTAAGAACCAGAACAAGTTACGGGACAAGGATATTCAGCACATTGTGGATGTATTCCGGTCCTACCGGGAGGAGGAAAAATACGCCCGTGTTGTGACCTTGGACGAGATCAAGGAAAACGACTACAACCTCAACATCAGCCGGTACGTGGATATTACCGAGGAAGAGGAACGGCTGGATGTGCAGGAGGAACTGAACAAACTCCGGACCATTGAGCAGCAGCGGAATGAGGCAGAGGCCAAAATGAACGCCCTGCTGCAAGAGTTGGGATATGAGGTGTAGTGCCGATGTTTGAAAACAAGATTATGGCTATTACGGCAACCGTCAAGGATTACTTGACAGTTCAAAACCCGCAATGGATGAGCGATGCACCCTCGAAAGGTTACATAGTGGGGTGTTTATACCCCATTGTACAGAAGCCTACCCTATTAAAATCCCGGACCAAACAACCGGCAAAGGAGGTGGCAGCATGAGCCAGAAGCCGGTACCAGAAGGGTGGCAAGAGGTTGGATTTAAGGATTTTTTTGAGATTTTGAATGCTAAGAAATATCAAGTTCTTAAATCGGATTATCTCACCAGTGGGGCAATCCCAATACTTGATCAAGGACAAGAATTCATTGTTGGATATACCAATGAGGAAGATAAAAGGCTGGATCCAGGCAATGGGGTAATAGTTTTTGGAGATCATACACGCATCATCAAATATGCAGACTTTCCATTTGCAGTTGGCGCTGATGGCACCCAAATTCTGACAAGCAAGGAAACTGTAATTCCTAGATTTGCCTACTATCAACTTGCAAATAAGAAGATCAGCAACTTAGGCTACAGCAGGCATTTTAAGTTAATAAAGGAAATGATGTTCTGGAAACCACCATTATGTGAGCAAGAAAAAATAACTAGTATTCTTTATAGCGTGGATCAGGCCATTGATACCACCCGGCAGGTGATTAACCAAACCCGGCAGGTCAAGCGTGCCTTGATGCAGGAACTCCTCACCCGTGGCCTCCCCGGTCAGCACACCCGGTTCAAGCCTGATGGGACCCCGGAGGATTGGAACACCCTGCCTTTATTAAATCTGTGTAAGAGAATAACCGACGGCACACATCAAGGTGTTAAAACGGTTGATAAAGGTATTCCGTTCATTTATGTATCGTGTGTTCGGGACGGTAAGATAAATTGGGAAAGCTCTTCGAGGATTACGGAGAGTGACTATTTAACAATATCAAAGGGAAGAGAACCTAAGCCCGGTGTTATTGTTTACACCGTAAAAGGTTCATACGGCAGGGTAGCCTTGGTAACAGATGAAAGACCCTTCAGCTTCCAGCGTGATATTGCATACATTTTGCCAGATGAAGAGAAGATTATGCCTGCATATCTTGCATTATATCTGGACAGCCCGATGATATTGACTCACGCTGACTCAGTTGCTGTTGGGCAAGCTCAGAAGGCCATTACGTTAAAGGAACTTGGTAAATACCCTATTAAAGTTCCACCAATGGATGAGCAGCAAAACATAGTGATGATACTGACCAGTTTAGAAGGAAGGCTGGATATAGAAATCGATAAGTTAAAAGCTCTGGAAACAGTAAAAATCTCCCTGATGCAAGCGTTACTTACGGGAGAAAAGCGTGTTGGGCTTGCTGATCAACAGGATGAACTACTGGAGGTGGCCGTATGAGTTTTTCCCTCTTCACCGCTTTAACGTGGATTAAAGAGCACTTCAGTGTATTCAAGTGGATTAGCAAATTGTTGTCCTTGGTTAACCCGGTCAAGGCACTCCGGTGGTGCAAACGGCAGTACCATCTGAGGACGGGATTTCGACACCTCTCTCAGCAGGAACATGAGGTTCTGGTCTACTTTGTGGTTAAGAACAAGGTAAAAGCTATGATGAGCAACAGTGACCCACATATTCAGGGTTTGTTGCATAAGGATCTGCTGCTAGAAAGCAAGCGGCATGAGGGACGATACAGGTTCTACTCCGACGTTGAGGTTCCTCTGAGCGTGTTTCAGGCGGTTGCCAAACAGCGTCCTAACCCAAAGCAGCCTCCAGATTGGGTTAAGAACCTTGAATACCAAGCACCCAAACGCCGGGTGATCTCCCCCGGTGTTCGGCGTAGTGGTTGGGTTTGGAACTGGTTAGGGAGGCTGATGTGAAAGCACTGCTTGAGAAACAAGTCGTTGAACCCGTAAAACAATGGTGGCGTGGTGAGTATGTTCCACCTCCACCACCTGAGGAAACGTATCCCTTGGTCATCATTAGTCCCGGTCACTACAAGCGTTCCAAGGTCGTTCTGATGATTGAAGCCATTATCAAAAGCGTCCGTACCCACTGGCAGTTCTGGATCGGTACGTTGATCGGTGCAATAGGAATCATTATTGGGTTGATAAAGTGAAGGAATAAGTAAAATGAGATACAACAATCTGTTTGGTAGACCAAACAAACAAAAAGCTAACTATGTCCGCTCAGTAACGCCACCTGTCGAACTGTTGCAAGCCATAAGCGCACGGAAAACTATCAAGTTCTACTATGACGGGCATGTTCGGAATGTTGAACCGCACGCCTGTGGGAACTTTAGCAACGGAAACACGGTTTTGGTGGGTTATCAGTATAGTGGTGGCAGCAATAGTGGCTCCATACCTGACTGGAGAACCTTTACGGTTGCTGAAATCAGTAGTTTGGAAGTGATGGGGTTGACTTTTGACAACGACAGACCCGGCTACAACCCACGTGATCAACGTTTCATAAAAGTCTATGCAAAAGTATAGTCGGATAGGAGGCACTAGCAGTGAGCGTTAAAAGCCGTTCTTTAACCGTGCGATTGTTAAAAGAAACTGTGACTGACCCAGAAGTAGCACTCAAGGATTCTCACCGACTACAAAAAATTGACCTTGATGGCTCACCGGATGGAAAGATTCTGTATGCCGGTCAGGTGTATACCAACCTGCCAAAATGGTGCACTTTTTTCTCAGTCAACGATCAGCATAAGTTATCCTCTCTGCTTGGTGCAGGTGCTGGTGCTTTGCTCTTTACCAAAGTGAAGGTTCTTGACGGTGAAGAGGAAAAAGAACGATGGCTGGCAATCAGTTTTGGCATGGGGCATCACGCCTTAAACTTAGACTATGTTCAAAACGGCTTTGGCAAGCGCGTGGCTCTCAACAAGATTGGGAAGGGTCTTGTCAAGAGCTTGGATACACGTAAACCGGAGGAATCCACCATCCAAACCCGTGTTCAGAACAGCAAAAGTGCTGACATCCTTGACTTTGGTATTGAAGTTGAACGGATTATCCTACATTCAATTACCGGAAAATGCTCCGTAGAGGATGCCTTTGCAACAGTAATTACTGGTAACAACAGCCTCAAACTCTCTACAGAAGTGTCTTTTTCGACTCTAGATACAAAATGTGCCGAGATCGTCAAGGCATATCTTAGTACAGACTACCAAAGCAACTACCCTTGGTTTGAAAATATTACTCCGATTAAAGATTCCTTACTAACGGCAGGCTTGGATGCCGTAGTGGTACAAACTCTCAAATCAAGGGATACGTCCCTGATCCACCTTGCTCCACCAGAAATCGTTGATTACCACAATCATGAGAAGTTCAAATACACAACCTCAGAGAGGAATGAGGAATTTGACGAGATCAACGTTAATGATTATCTTGATTCTGTTGATTTGGATACTTTAACTGTTGAGGATCTCAAGCGTCATCGTGTTAGGGTGCAGGCCGGTGATAGTGAACGCTTTTTCGATAAATGGCGTGTATATGACTGTATTGTTTTTGAAACGGTACAGGATGGATATCTATTTGTGTTCTCAAACGGTGAGTGGTATCAAGTTGCTGCTACCTTTGCAGACAGGGTAAATCAATTTTTTAATGAAATGACACAATGCTGTCTTGATCTGCCGGATTATACTGATGGCGATAAGGATGAGGGAGGATATAACAAGCGAGTAGCAGCCAGTATCGCAAACTTGCTGCATTTTGATAAAGACTTGGTTAGTTTCAAAGGTGAACGTGGAAGGGTTGAATTTTGCGATCTACTGACTACCGACAGACAACTGTTGCACGTCAAAAAGCGTGGATATTCTTCAAATCTCAGTCACCTGTTTTTCCAAGGATATGTATCTGCTGAGGCTCTTCTAGAGGATCCAAACTTCAGGAGACAAATCAGGGAGACTTTAGGGGAGGATCAATTGCACCTTGTTCCGGAAACAAAACCAACTCCTAGTGATTATGAGATTGTCTACGCACTCATACACGATGGGCCGCAAACTGTTCCTTTTTTCAGCAAGGTGTCATTGCAGGCAACTTGCAGACAGTTACACAGGATGGGATATAAAACCTCATTGAAATGGATAAGCAGGGTATCAGGTAATGGATAATCTATTTTGGGATGAAATGAACCAGTCGGAGGAACCGGCTGCTGTCCTGCTCCAGCAGATGGGGTGGACATTTATACCGAGTGAGCAACTGGAGCCAGAGCGTGAATCCTTACGGGAAGTGCTGCTTCTGCCAAGAGTGACGGCGGCATTGAGGCGGTTGAACCCGTGGATCTCTGAGGAAAATATCAAAAAAGCCATCCGGAACATTACCCGTGTACCTGCTACCAGCCTGATGGAGGCTAATGAGAAGAATTATATCTCCCTCACCTATGGCACGACGGTGACGCAGGACCTGGGCGACGGGCAAGGCAGCCGAGGCCGGACTGTTCACTTTATCGACTTTGATAACGTCAGCAACAATGAGTTTATTGTCACCCGGCAATTCAGAGTCACTAATGCCAAGAACCAACAGAACTTTCCGGATATCGTGCTGTTTGTAAACGGTATCCCGCTTGCTGTAATAGAGTGCAAGAGTCCGAAGATCACCGAGCCCACCAACAAAGGCATCGAGCAGATGCTCAGGTACCAGGAGCTGGTGGACAAGTTCGAGGGGTTGGGATGCCCACGGTTATTTGAAACCACGCAAATCGTAGCCACCATGTCCGGTCAGGCTGGGCGATATGCTACTGTAGGCACGCCAAAGAAGTTTTGGGCAGAGTGGAAAGTACCTTACCCACTAACACTGGAGGAGTTCCAAAAGCAGGTTGATAATATTACGCCTCAGAACGTGCTGGTGTACGGCGTGTTCAACCCTAGCAACTTTTTGGATCTCGTCCACAACTTCATCGTGTATGAGGTGGAAGAGGGTAAAACTATCAAGAAACTAGCACGTTATCAGCAGTTCATTGCTGTCAACAATGCTATAAAACGTATTCTAGAAGCAAAGACACCCGATGACCGTGGTGGAATCATCTGGCACACGCAGGGGTCAGGAAAATCCCTCACGATGGTCTACATGGCCATTAAGCTGAGACGATTAAAGGAAGTAGAGAACCCAACACTGGTGATTGTCACGGATCGAACGGATTTGGACGGTCAGATTACCACAACTTTTCAGAACTGTGGCTTTCCCAACCCTATCAGGGCTACCCGAATCTCCCACCTGAAGGAACTGCTAGCTGCTCATGAAGGTAAAACCATCCTCAGCACCATTCAGAAGTTTGGTGGCATTACCGGACAGGTCACGGATGCTTCCAATATCTTTGTTATGGTGGATGAAGCACACCGTACACAGTACAAGAGCCTTGCTGCAAAGATGCGTCAGGCCATCAAGAATGCCTGTTTTCTAGGGTTTACGGGTACACCCATTGATAAGAAGGGTAGAAGTACATTCCAAACATTTGGTCCCTACATCCACACCTACACTATCGAGGAAGCTGTTAAGGACGGTGCAACGCTTCCCATCTTCTACGAGAGCCGATTGCCGGATCTACGTGTTCTAGGTGAATCATTAGATGCAATTTTTGATCGAATCTTTAGAGAATACACGGATGAAGAGAAGGAGGAGATCAAGGCCAGATACGCTAATGAAGAGGCAATTGCAGGGGCGCCAAAACGGATTGAACGAATCTGCTTAGACTTGATTAACCATTTTGAGAACTACATTTACCCCAACAAATTTAAAGCACAGTTGGTTGCTGTAAACCGTGAAACGGCTGTGCTTTACAAACAAACGCTGGATCGGCTTGGTGCACCACAATCTGCATTAATTATGTCTATCAACCATAACGACCCCAAGGAGTTTAGAGAACTAGCAGTACCTAAAGATAAGCATAAAGAGGTGATTGACAACCAGTTTAAAAAGAAAGATCATCCGCTTGCTATTTTAATCGTCTGCGATATGCTTCTCACTGGATTTGACGCTCCTGTAGAACAGGTAATGTACCTTGACAGTCCATTGAAAGAGCATACCCTCCTGCAAGCAATCGCAAGGGTGAACCGGGTGTCTGACGGTAAGGATTATGGTCTAATCGTTGACTATTGGGGCATATCGGAGGATTTGCAGAAAGCACTAGATATCTTCAACCCGGAGGACATTGTGGGTGCAATGCGTCCTAAAAGTGACGAACTCCCACGGCTGGAAGCCCGTCATCAGTCCGTCATGAGGTTTTTCCAAGGGGTAGACAAAGGAAATATTGAAGCCGTCCTCAGTATTATCGACCCACCGGAGGTAAGGGTGGAATTTGATCAGGCATTCAGGCGGTTCAGCCAGAGCCTAGATATTGTGCTTCCTGATCCGGCTGCTCTGAAGTTTACCAAGGATTTCAGGTGGTTAAATGATGTCCGAAAAGCAGCCCGTAACCGCTTTCGAGATGATTCCTTTGACTTGTCTGGATGTGGTGAAAAGGTGAAAAAACTGATTGAGGAGCACATTCAAACGGATGGTATCGTGCAACTGTTAGAACCGGTATCCATTTTCTCTAGAGAATTTGATGAACGTTTAGATCAGTTAAAAACGCCCGAGGCCAAGGCTAGCGAGATGGAGCACGCTATCAAACATGAAATTAACGTGAAATTGGATGAGAACCCGATTTTTTATAAAACCCTTAAACAAAGGCTTGAGGACATCATTGAAGCCCGCCGGCAGCAAAGGATTGATGCCGCTGAACAACTTCGACTGATGAATGAACTCATCAAGGAAGTTAGAAATGTTGGCAATATGGCACAGGCAATGGGAATGAACGAGGAACAGTTTGCGTTCTACAAGTTGATCATAGAACCTAATGTTAATGAACAATTGGATGAATCCAAGAGAGAACTTTCCTCCTTGGTACTTGAAACCCTGAAAAACTTGGCCGTCATTGATTGGCAGAGTAAGGAAGATGTTCAGCGTGAGATGCGTCGGCAAATTAAACGACTACTTCGTATTGCTGGATATGGTGAGAGCTTGGAGGATACCGTAACTGAAATCATGGATTTGGCAAGAGTTAGACTGGTGTAAGTTTTATGGGAAAAAACCGTCTTGAAACCATAGCCCTACCTGACTATAACCTCACTGCCACTGTTATACGGAGTAAAAAAAGAAAGCGTACCGTTTCCTTGGGAGTAGATTCTTCAGGAAAGGTTGTAATCACTGCGCCAGCAATTACCCCTCTTGAAACCATTATTGAGATTACACGTTCCAAGTCAGACTGGATAAGCAAACACCTGAAAGAAAAGCAGCAATTAGAAGAATACCGCTTTGAGAAGGAGTTTGTTAGTGGGGAGTCCATACAATTTCTTGGAAATCAATATATGCTGAAAATAACCGAAGGCGAGGATGAGATCTCCAATTCTTGTTTCATTCACGGTAAATATCTTAAAGTACAGATTCCGGAGGGATTGAACCCTGTTATTAAGTCAGAATTGGTAAAAGAGCGGTTAATCATTTGGTATAAGCAGCAGGCAGAAGAAAAAATACAAGCGAGAGTTGCCAAATATGCTGAAAAGCACGGGTTTGTATACAATAGCGTGTTAATTAGAGAGCAAGAAAAGCGTTGGGGGAGTTGTGATCACCTTGGAAACCTACGTTTCAATTGGAAAATCATCATGGCTCCCATTACATTGGTTGATTACGTTGTGGTTCATGAACTGTGTCATCTCAAGGTCAAAAACCACACACCAGGGTTCTGGCAACTACTTCAGGGCATTATGTTTGATTATGAAATCAGAAAAAACAGATTGAAACAATTAGGTGCTTGCTACTCACTGTAAATCTATTTGATATTTAAACCCATCAACAAACTGTGATAAGGTATTGGCATTATGAGAAAGAGCCCAATATATCTCTTACCTCATAGCTTTCAGATTGATTTACAGTAGCCCTATGGTTATCAGCTATCACACTAGGAGACTGTTCTTGAATGGCCTATAGTGTCAAAGTTATCGGCATCCATTTGGATCACCCCATTCTCGATAAAAATCCAGGCCAGGAACACCCCGTCTGGACGGCCGAACTCCCTTGGTGGGATGCACAAGAACTCAAGGAAGATGCCCGCTTTAGAGAAGTTTACTGTAACGCCGGCTATCAGGATTTTGTGGCCACGATGACCCTTAAAGAATTTTCTGCGCTGCACCTGTATTATTTATCTAAATACCAATGGGTCGAAAAGTCGGGCGTGGATCACTGGTGGAAAAAACATATGCGAGAGGTGGTTTATCAACTTCACCGTCAGTATGAAGCCAACCACTTACCCTGGACGAATTGGTGCCTTATTCATATTTACGAATGGGAAAGCGGGATGGATTAATATCATGTCGTCGCATTGGCAAACCATGGGATTTAAAGTGGATTCTCTGGAATCATTGGGCGAAACCATGCAACAGGTTTTAACGTATGCCCAAACCAACCAAATATCAGCTTCAAAATACAATGGGCATGACTTTGATTATTATCGGGTTCCCATTGGAACAGACGGCCTGGAGGTTTGGCTGGTTAATGATAAAAAAGATCCAGCCTTCGTCATGGCGCATCCGCATTTTGTGGGCCGCTCCCGGTTAAAGGTTCAATTGGCAGAGGCCATTCATGTCGGGGGAAGTGGGGATGTGGCCTACTATGCTTATGCTAACCCCACTGGTAAAAACAAAAATTTAAAACGCCTGCATACTACTGACAATAATAATGAGATCCCGGAAATCCCTGAATGCAGCTTTCAGATAATGATGGCTCCTCCCAACGGTCAACATGCCTTAACATTCTTGAATCGGGATGATATTATTACCGTACAATGTACCGGCTTTTGCGAAGATATCCAAGTCTTTCAAAATGAACAAGCTTATATTGCCAGTCAAAAACCAATCGACCTAGGGAAACGAGCAAGATCCTTGATGGGTGGAATTTCGGCATTTAAGCATAAATTAAACAAGCCCGTCTATCTCGGATCACAACGCTTTATGTCCTATGCGTTGATGAATAAAGATGAAGATGATGGCAAACCCCCGAAGATGGAGGCCAATATTGCCGGTATCGTGCAAGCGTGCCATAAACTTATAAATCCCTTAACCGGCAATGCCTATTATTATGCATTAATTTTATCTGCTGATGACCAGCCTTTTGATATCACAATCGCGCCTGAGGACAGTGACATACTTCAACCCGGCTATGTTGTGGACGGAACTTTCTGGCTTTCTGCACGCTTTTTCAGCCCTCAAGACTGTAATTAACATTTACTTATCCCAAATTTTGAGAATTGAACGACCGAATCCAATTTCTTTAAAAGCAAGATATATTGGCTGAATCAGCGATATTTTTATATGTTTTTGATTGAACTATCATATTAGATTGGTTACCAGATGAGTGAAGGGTACTGATGTGTTGAAAATAATAATTGAACAAACGAACCCAATTTGGCCACAATGCTTGAAGCTGGCTGCTTTTAAGCTCTATTTTTAAACTTTGCCGAAAAACAAAGCAGAGGCGAAGGGGTATTGAGAAAGAAACATTGTAGATACCAGAAATTCCTCAACCTTGCACGGGGTTGAGGCTTAAGCGTTGTTTTAAACAACCTGACTTATGCACCTGGGGCTGGCCCGCATTAAGCCCAATGGAGGTGGATAAAAGCAGGATTGGCTGTGCACCTTCCAGTCATTATTTCTGCTGGCCCATAACAGAAGCAAAGCGGAAGATAGCACATGGTGATTATTCCCAGTAGCGAAACTTTTTAAACGTATTATTAAAAAATGTTATTCATTTTCGTCCCCTGACGGGGTGATGAGTGAGGAATAAGGAGACAAGGACAATGACAACCGCACAAACAATGAAGTTTTCGTCCCCTAGCGGGGGAGAATGGTGGGGAATCAGCCCGGAAGAAGC
>CALAJO010000138.1 GCA_937922745.1 uncultured cyanobacterium | reverse complement strand
CCCTGGACAATCACATCCACCGGGTTATTCAACTGCTTGATGAGGCTGCGCAACTCCTGCCCGGACCAGACACTGCCGCCAGGGCTGTTCTCGATAATCTTGATGTTGGATCGCTTCTCCTGTTGCAGCTTTTTATGATCCAGCGCCACCAGGGCCTCGGCAATCTGTTCCGCCGTTTCATCCTTAAACCCATCGTTAAAGAAGATGACATCATCATCCAGGATGCCCTCGGCGGAGACCGGGGGGTTGTCCACCATCATGCGGCGCGGGGCCTTATCCTTGGAGGCTTTGGAAACCAACGGCAGCTCATCCAGCTTCTTATCCCCCATATAGAAGGTCGGCACGCTGGGCGCAGCCTCTTTTTCCCCTTCCTTCTTCTTATCCTCACCCTGCGCCTTTTTAAGCGGCTTATAAAAAGAGAGGGTCCCGGCCGGAATCGACTCCGGCGAGAATTTCCGTAAATCACGCGAAGGGAGCTGATAAACATTGATATAATGCTTCAGGAAATCATGGGTCTGCGTTTCATTCCACTTCTGCTTCTTTAAAAACGCATCCAGATCCGCACGGGTCACAACCTGGTTATTGCCCAGTAAAATCCCGTCAATCAGGCCTTTTTTGCCGTAATGCAACGCCTGCATGGCATTGTATTTGCGGGCGCTCAACAAGTCCTTGTAAACCTTAACGCGGTCTTTCTCCCCGCTCTTCATCATCACCAGGGTTTGCAGGTCGGTCTTATAGTCGTTAAACAACTGCCTACGAACCTGGCTGGCCTTGTTCTTGGAGTAGGGCGCATTACTGGAAACCACGCCCAGATGGAGCGAAGCCCCTGCAAACATGTACCGCTTGCCGGTCGCGGATAAAAAGGCCTTTAACCCGTCCGAGCCCATGCCGGATTTGATAATCGCATCCACCGGCATCGGCACCATCAGCATGGTATCCGCAAGGGCGGCCTGATCCTGGAGGCGGTAGCGGTTGGAGTCCGCCGGGCCAATATAAAACTTAATTGAGGAGGTCTCCCCGTTCTTGGCCATGGCCTGTAGCAGCAATGCCCGCTGGATTTGGGCAACGGTCGTCGCATTAATCGGGATAAACCCGCGTATCTCAACACTGCGATCGTTCTTGATACTCTGATCCAGAACAGGCTTTTTCTCGGGGGCTGCTTTGTCCTTCTTTTTCCTGGCCGGCATGGGGGTCTCTCTTCCACTGCTATGCGCTCAAACTATCTAACCCTTATTTTAACGTGAATTCCCGGTTCGGGGAAATTGGGCGAGCAAAGCAACAAGCCCACTCCGAAGAATGGGCTTGTTGAATTAACATCGGGTTGATGTTAACTAGAGCTTGCTGGCATCGTATCCAGCGTTAACCAGACGATCCACGATGGCTTTGCGCTCATCCTTGCTAGCGGCGGAACCAGCGTTGCGCAATTCGTCATAGGAGAGCTTGCCATCCTTGTTTTTATCAAGCCCGAGGTAAACGGACGCGGTTTCGAGTGCGTCGATGCCGCCATCACCGTTCAGATCCTGGTCTTTTACAATATCGGCTGCCATCTTGGCGGTATCCGTTCCGTTTTGCTTGTAAGCGGGCTCGGAATTAAAGAAGTTGGTGAGTTCGTTCACATCAACTTTTTTGTCACCATTGGCATCCATCTTGTTGCGATGGACGACACCGAAACCGACGCCACCGGCATCCAGCGAGACTTGATCGGCGCCTGCGGCATACTGGTTAACCACCGAATACGGATCGGCCTTACGCTGTGCAAAGGTATGGTTAGCGGAGAGGCGATTGTACTCCAGTTTTCTTTCGTTAATGGAAGCGCCGCCCTCGTTGGCTTGAAGCACGCCGTCGTTGTTTCTATCGTCAACCCGCAGGCTGGTTGCAAGCTCCAGGATATCCCAGTGCTTGTCGCCATTGAGATCGTGGATAGCGATATCGACGTTGCCACGGCCGGCGGCTGCAAAGGCTGCTTTCACTTCAGCTTCGGAAGCCTTGCCGTCCTTGTTGGCATCGAGCCAGCGCATATTGTGTACCTGGAATTCAACGGCGTATTCGTCTTTTTCCATATTGGATGCGCCTGGCTTGGCGTAGCTGACATCCACGCGCTGCCCGCTATCCCATTGCTTCTTGTTGGTTTGCTGGGCATTGAGGGTATACCAGAAGCGGTTGTTCACATCGCTGGCGTTACGACCGGGGGCGGCTTCTACTGGGCCTTGCGGCTTCGCGGAAGCATTGAAGCGGCTGAGATCGGCTCTTGCAGGGCCACCAAAGGGATCGCCATTGACGTAGTAATCTTCAACGGTGGTGCCTGGGGCTACGTGGTTTGCGCCCATTCTCTGGTGGTAGGACGCGCCGACCATACCGTTGGTGTCAACGCCATCAGCATAGTAGCCTTGATCCTTGACCTTGTTGGTGATTTTGAAGCTACCGCCTTCATCAATAACGGAACCGGTAAATTCTGCGGTATCGTAATGCAGAGTGCGGGTCTTCTTGTCGTAGGTTACGGAACCGCCACCAGGGAGCTCATTGCGTCCTTCGTGGATTGGCTTGTTATCGTGGAAAGTAGGCTCACCCTTGTCGGCATTCCAGTTGATCTTGTTGTTGCCAATAACCAGGAAGGCATCCTTGATAACCGTTGTGCCCGGGTTGGACTCACCCATCTTACCGTTAATCCGGAAGTTCTTGTCTTCCCAGAGGACGACGGTTTTGCCGGCAGGCGGATGGATATCGTACAATCCGTTGCCGCCACCAGCGGTAACGTGGGGATCGCCCCAGATGTCGCTGTAGTCACCTGCGCCCAGGATTGGGGCTGGTGGAGCCGGGCAAGGAGCCGGGGTTGGGGGAACATAAACAACCGGCGGCGGTGGTACTTTAGGCTCCGGCTTCGGGGGAGGGGGAGGGGGACAATCATGTTTTGGATCCGGCTTAGGCTCAGGCTTCGGGTAATCCGGTTTGGGCTCTGGCTTAGGCTCGGGCTTTGGTTCCGGTTTCGGGTAATCCGGTTTGGGTGGTTCGGGCTTTGGATCCGGCTTCGGGTAATCCGGTTTGGGTGGCTCAGGCTTGGGTTGCGGATAATCCGCGTGGTCATCCTCGCAGAATTGGAGCAAGGTCATCAGCAGCAACAAAGTGGTGTCATCACCACCAAGCCCGCCGCTAACACCACCAAACAGATCGCCTCCACCCAAGAGGCCACCCAGCAGGGTGGACATTAAATCATCGCCACCACCGAGCAAGGCGCCAAAATCAAGCTCTGCAGGCGCAGTTTCTGCTCTTTGGGTGGGTTGTGTATTATTAACTGCTGAACTACCATTTAAAATTGCTGAGAGAACATTATTAAAATCAATCATTATAAAATATAACCTCCTAAACTCTGAATTCTAAAAAAGAGAGATAATGACTGAGAGAACGTTAAGACATCCAGTAATTAATTCCTAACTAAATATATAAAAACAAATATTATGATTTTTTAATAATCTTTATATTTTTGTTAACTTAATGCAAAAGGGGCCTGCATCATGCAGGCCCCTTTTGGTCACTGGGTAATAATGAATTACCGCAGAAACTTGGAGTAGAACGCTCTGGATTCGTCCCAGGTGGTGGTACCGTCCCGGTTGGCATCAGAGGATTGGAAGATGCGGGCGGTTTCAGCCAGATCGTGCTTGCCATCGCCGTTGGCGTCAAACTCCTTGAATGCTGCCTTGGCCTGGTTGGCATCACCTAACTGGGCATCCACGTAATCCTTGACGAACTGTGCCTCGGTGCGGGTTCCGCCGGTCTTTGCCAGTAAATCGCTGCTTACCTTGGAGTAGGTCTTGATGTTGTTAAACATCTTCTTGGACTCATCCCAGGTGGCTTTGCCATCGCGATTGACATCAGATGACTCAAAGTGTCTGGCAGTCTCAGCAAGGCTGTGTTTGCCGTCATTCTCGATATCAAAGTGCCTGAATGCTTGCTCAGCTTCGGCGGCATTGCCTAGGCCGGCATTCACGTAATCCTTGATATAGGTTTCTTTGCTTCTGAAGCCGCCTTCCTTGTTAATTCCGGCGGAAGCAGCGAAGTACTCCTTGATGTTGCCGTAGAAGTCCCGGGTTTCATCCATCGGGACGTTACCATCCCTATCAAAGTCTGAAGCCTGGAAGATTCTGGCGGTTTCCTTCACATCCAAGTTGCCGTCGTTGTCGGAATCGTACAGGGAGAATGCGTTTTTCGCATCGTTGTCATTTCCGAGCTTGACCCCCGTGTAGTCGCGGGTAAATTCGGCCAGAGACAGTTTCCCGTTGGTGCCGCGGTTGGCAATGTGGTTGGTCGCCGCATTTACATAGTGTTGGAAAGTGATATTCGGGCTTTGACGGTTCGGGCCATCAAACAGGTCCTTGGTGCGATACTTCTCGGTATCGCCCAGTTTCGGCGCGTGCTGC
>CALAJO010000137.1 GCA_937922745.1 uncultured cyanobacterium | reverse complement strand
CCCTTAATTCATTGCGAAGTTTTAAGACCTCTTTTAGACATCATTTGGCGGGAAGTGCCCCTTTCCACCCCCAACTAGACTCCCCCTGAAAATTGGTACTTTAAAAATATTGTCCTCGCTGTACAATGTAAATTCCTAATGTGTCCCTTAACTAAGAGCCTGGTATGACGTAGATGGAATCGAAACTGTTTACACTTGGACGACATTTACTCGCTGAATTCTATGACTGTGAACCGAATATCCTGAATAATGTTTCGCTGATCGAAGAAGTAATGTGTGCTGCAGCCAGGGTTGCAGGTGCAACCATTGTCCAGCAGAACTTCCACCACTTTAGCCCCTACGGCGTAAGTGGTGTTGTTGTAATTGCCGAATCCCACCTGGCCATCCACACCTGGCCGGAATACGGATACGCCGCGATCGACCTGTTTACCTGCGGAGAGAGCGTGGATCCCACGGTGGCGTACGATTACCTGCGCAAGCACCTGCACGCCAAAACCGCATTCTATTCCGAACTGAAGCGCGGCCTGCTGGCGGAGAACGGCGAGATGATCAAGACGCCGTTTATGGTGCAAACCGCCCACGAAAACCACGAGCTGAAGGAAGGGATGCCCGTATGAGCGCGGTGACGGGTTTCGGCCCCCACCTGATGATGGATTGCCGGGGCGTCAGCTTTGAGAAATGCAGTGATTTGCAGTATGTCTTCGATTTCTTGAACGGCCTGCCGGATAAAATCGGGATGACCAAGATCACGCAGCCCTACGTTTTCCCTTACAGCGGCCTGGTGCCGGAGGATGAAGGCGTCACCGGGGCGGTTATCATTGCGGAGTCGCATATCACCTTTCATTCGTTCATTCGCAAGGATTATTTCTTCTTCGATATTTTCAGCTGCAAGGCTTTCGATGTCGATCGCGTCGTGGAGGAAGTGGTCAATGCGTTTGACGTGGAAGATCCGCAGATTCACCGGGTGGATCGCGGCCTCTATTTCCCCCGCACCGGCATGGAACAGCCCGCCATCCCCACATTAATCGCCGCCACCTGCTAGTCCCTATATCATCTTCTCCTTCTTTTGCAAAATGTTGAAAGAAGGGAATATAATTTTCCCCAAGGCCGAGCGAAGCTGCGTTAGCAGCGAGCGAGGCCAAAGAAGTTATGGGGAGGGGATGCAAGTGGAGGGAACGGCCCCTTGCGCAACCAGCAATCATGCAGATCCCCCCATTTTTGATTTGTTAGTCAGGAGCTTGCCCTTATGGAACTTTGGACAACGGAACAACACAAGGATATGGCGTTGGGTTTCAGGACCACCAAGACGCTGTATCATGCGCAATCCCCCTACCAGGCGGTGGATATTGTGGAAACCACCCGTTACGGGCGGCTCCTGTTGCTGGATGGCGCGGTGATGACGACAGACAAGGACGAGTTCGTTTACCACGAGATGATTAGCCATGTCCCCATGCTGGCGCATCCCAACCCCAAGCGGGTGCTGGTGATTGGTGGCGGCGACGGCGGCACGGTGCGCGAGCTGGTGAAACACCCCTCTGTGGAGCAGGTTGTTCTCTGCGAGATTGACGGCCTGGTGGTGGATTCCTGCAAGGAATTTTTCCCGCAGATTGCCGCTGAGTTGAATCATCCAAAAGTCGAGGTCATTATCGGGGATGGTGTGGCCTATATGGCAAACGACGCCAAGGGCTTCGACCTGATCATCATCGATTCCACCGACCCGATTGGGCCGGGAGAAGGCCTTTTTACGGAAGAATTTTACCGCAACACGTATAACGCCTTAAACGAAGACGGCATGATGGTCGCCCAGACCGAATCCCCGTTTGTGTGCCAGGATCTCATCCGCACCATTTACCCGATGTATGAGCGCATCTTCCCGATCGTCCGCATGTATACCGGGCACATCCCCACGTATCCCAGCGGTTTCTGGACATGGGCCTTCTGCTCCCGCAAGTATGATTATCCGTTGCCGGAAGCGCATTTGGATCGCGTCCGGGAGATTGAAAAGACTTGCAAGTACTACAACGCAGAACTCCACGCGGCCAGCTTCGTGCTGCCAAACTTCGTGAAAGACCTGCTGAAGCAACCGATTTCGATTCAATAGACCTACCAGACCTGGCGAGGAGCGCGGGCAAAGTCTTTTACTTTCTCGATAAGGACATCATAAACTTCCCAAAGTCGTTTTTGTCCTTCCGGTGAGAGCGCTTCCACATCAATGCATGGGGATTCAGCAGGCGGGTTGTCCGAATCGCCAGGACGCAGATCGCGGAATATGATGAGGCTATTGTTGATTGTTATGCCCGAAGGATCTACCGTTTCAGATTGATCGCGGAAATCTCTGTACCCATAACTCTGCTTTAAACCTGGAAGACCAATTTGCCAACGCTTTTCACCTATTTCATCCTGATCACGGGTGAGGACCTCAAACGTGAACTGGATCGGCCCGTCGTTTCCGGTCTGGGTCAAAATGCCGGCGATACGCTGGGGTAACTTGCCCTGCTGAAACTGTTGCCCTGTATCAGAGCGTCCGAGAATGAGTTCGCGTCGATCCCCAGGACTGGTAATCTGCGCAATACGAAGTTGTCCAGAGCGCAGATCATCCCGCAGTTTCCGAAACTGGTCTTCAACCCGCTTTGCCATGGCATGATCCCCAAACCGCATGGTGGAAGCCTGGGGCGGCCGGATAGACATTTTAGGATGTACGGTATTGAGTCGGCTGATGTGCATAGACTTTTCCTAGCGCTGAGAATGAATACACCGTATTAAAAACAGAACCCACCTTAAAAATTGCCTCTCGGATTAAGAGCCCAAATCGGGTTATAGGAACCCCGTGATAAATTTTAGCCAGATAACCGCTGGTATATTAAGCGGCATTCTGACACAATGGACAGCAGGAGACGGAGGAACTGATTGCGGGAGCCCCTCCGGCCCATGTCAGAGTAATAGCGTCAAAGAGTGAGTGTTCTATGAAAAACGTACTTGGCATGATTCTCGCGGGTGGCGAAGGACGACGGCTGTATCCCCTGACCCGGGATCGGGCAAAGCCGGCCGTGCCGTTCGGCGCAAAATACCGCATCATCGATTTCGTCCTCAATAACTTCGTCAATTCCGAGATTTACAAGATCAAAATTTTGACCCAGTTCAAGTCCGATTCCTTGAACCGGCACATTACCCGCGGCTGGCCCGTGCCACCGTTGTACGACCATTATATCGACCTGGTTCCGGCGCAGATGCGCACCGGTTCTTCCTGGTACCAGGGCACGGCGGATGCGATTTTCCAGAACCTTAACCTGATTTACGATGACCAGCCGGAGATTGTGGCCGTGTTTGGCGGCGATCACGTCTACAAAATGGACGTTCGCCAGATGATAGATTATCACAAGCAGATGGAAGCCGACCTGACCATTGCGGCCATTCCCGTACCAGTTGAAGAAGCCAGCGCGTTCGGGATTATCGAGATTGACCAGAACTACCGCGTTATCGGCTGGCAGGAAAAGCCCAAACAAGCCAAGGAAATCCCCGGGCAGCCGGGCTGGGCACTGGCCTCAATGGGCAATTACATCTTCGATCGCGACGTGATGGTGGATGAACTGCGGCATGATGCCGACAAGGAAGAATCCCACCACGATTTCGGCAAGGACATCATTGCCTCCATGTATAAGCGGCGCAATGTTTATGTTTACGACTTTTACCAAAACACGCATCCCGGCATGCAGCCGCATGAACGAGGTTACTGGCGCGACGTGGGAACAATCGACGCCTACTGGGAATCCAGCATGGACTTGATTTCCGTATCGCCCGTGTTTAATTTGTATAACCCGTTATGGCCGGTGCGAACCTATTCCTACCAGGCCCCGCCCGGCAAGTTCGTCTTCGCGGACGATGACCGCCGGGGCTATGCGACGGACTCCATCGTGTCGGATGGCTGTATCATCAGCGGCGGCCACTTGGACAGGTGTATCCTGTCGCCTTATGTCCGCATCAACAGCTTCTCCAAGGTGGAGGAATCGATCCTAATGCACGGGGTCAACGTGGGTCGCCATGCCCAGATTAAGAAGGCCATTATCGACAAGGGCGTCGAAATCCCGGCACATGCCCGCATTGGCTACGACCCGGATGAGGATCGCGCGCGCGGTTTCTACGTCTCGGAAAACGGCGTGACGGTTGTACCCAAGGGTGCTGAAATTAAATCCAGGGTGCTTGTGTAAAGCATATGGTTGTTTTACCTTATTCCCGTACGGTTAGGAGAAAGGTAAAGACACGATGAAACCCTATTTCAGC
Organism: uncultured cyanobacterium; assembly: GCA_937922745.1. Classification (GTDB taxonomy): domain Bacteria; phylum Cyanobacteriota; class Vampirovibrionia; order Vampirovibrionales; family JAGQHJ01; genus CALAJO01. Next base: position 24,876 of record CALAJO010000137.1, on the reverse strand, counting down.
ATTCTGGCTATCACCGGCCTGCTTGTTACCGGGCTTACCGTTAACGCCCAAACAACCATGATGCCGGAGCAACCGCCTGCCACATCGCAGCCGGCGATGGAAGCAACCGCAGCCACCCCGACCAGGTACCGGGTGGATAACATTCGCGCGTACCGTTTCGATCGCCAAAGCGGGAACTTTGCCAAGGTGGATATGGCGCAGAGCGCCGTAACATCTGCCCCGCAAGGCACCGGTTCGGAAACCTTGGTATTGGTTGAAGTGTCGGGCCCAGCCATGGCCGATCCGACGACGGAAAGCGGTCGCCTGGAAATGACGGCCATAGAGAGCCTTGCCCCCAATCGCCAGAAGAAGACGATTGAAACCGCCCAACTGGCCTTCAACAAGCAGAACGGGAAGTACTATCTGCCCTTTGTGCTGTACAATACCGGCTGCTCGCCCATCCAACTGAGCGCCCGCATTATTGGCCAGGAGCAAGCCCCGCAAATGGAAAAAACCATTCAGTACCAGTGTAAATAACCTTTTTGAAAGTAAATAAGACTTAAAAGCCGGGAGCCTACGAGCTTCCGGTTTTTTATTTGGAAAAATGAACAAACGAACCCAATTTCCAGGTTAAGGTTATATAACCTGAATATCCAGCCGTAATGAATGGAATTGGCAATTCTACCTTGATTTATGGATGAATGGGTGTCTGCACTTCAACCTGCGCCAACAGTTCCTCCATGTGGTGTTTGTGGCACAGCTCGTTACCCGGCGTCATCACGGCGGCGGTGCCTGCGGCTACGCCTAAGCGCAGCACTTCATCCAGCGGTCGCTTTTCGATGAGCCCCTTGATCAGGCCCGCCACCATGGAGTCGCCGGCGCCGATTTTGCTGACCACATCCACTTTAGGGGCCTTGGCGACAAAAACGTTATCCTGGTCAATCAGCACGGCCCCACCCTCGCCAAGAGATGTGGCGACGATCTGCACCAGGCCGTCGTCAATCAGCTTTCTTGCCCCATCGATTACCTGGTCGCTGGTCGTAATCTCCCGATTCAGCAATCGGGACAGCTCGTACTGGTTAGGTTTAATGAGGAATGGCCGGGCCTGGAGCCCTTCCTTCAGAACGTCTCCGTCCGCATCCAGGATGCAGGGAATATTCTGGCTGTTGGCAAATTCAATCAGCTTGCGCAGGCAGGAGGGGCTAAGCCCTGGCGGAGTGCTGCCGCCCATGGATATCATTTTGACGCCCTCCGGCAGGTTGCGGAAGCGTTCCAGCAATAACTGCTGCTCATCGTTGCGGATGTTGCCGCCCGGCGCGCTGGCCCGGAGCTGATGGTGCGTCTCGGTTTCCGTAATAATGGGATTAATGCGCGTCTGCGCCACGGTGCGGATGAAATCGTGCGAGACACGCTCATCATCCAGGTAATCCGTCAGCCAGTTGCCCGTATCGCCGCCGCAGAAGCCCCAGGCCACGTTCTCGATATCCAGGCGCTGCAAGACCCGGCTGACGTTAATCCCCTTCCCGCCGGCCTGGAAAAACGCGTTCCTGGCCCGAAGCGTATCCTCCATCTTGATGCGCTGCACCTGCATGATGTAGTCAATCGACGGGTTCAGGGTCAGGGTAATGATCATCCGCGCCATCCTCAAAAACAGACTATCCCAACCATGTTAACCATGGTCGGCGTCTCTTGTCCAAGTCGGGATGGGGAGTCTTTTTGGGCTGAAGGTAATCGCCAGGGACGCCGCCCTTGTTATGACCAAAATATAGCTTTTCTGGCGAGTTCACAGCCGCGCTTTTTTCCGTCAAACTGAAGGAAGATTTTACGATGCCTTGCTTCTATATGGAGGCGGTGCAAGTGGCAGCGACTTCCCGTTGCCGCAGCGGCATCGGCGTAACCGAAATGATAGAGGGAAACGGATATGACATACCGTACTGCTGTGGGCCAAACCCCAAAAATCAATTCCCGCGCGGAATTGGCGCAATATATCGATGCCACGAAGCTGGTCTTCAATCAGGGCGAGCATCGCGAGGACGCTATCCGCAAGCTTTGTGAAAGCGCCGTTAAAGAGAACTTCAGAGCAGTATGCGTGCGCCCGGAGGATGTCCTGCTGGCCCGGCAGTTATTGGAAGGCACCCTGGTCAAAGTGGCCACGGTAATCGGCTTCCCCAGAACCAGGCTGGATTTGGAGGAAGAACGTCGCAACCCTACCCTGGGCGGTATGGGCTGGGAGATGAAGGTAGCCGAAATGAAGCAAACCCTGGCCGATGGCGTGGACGAGTTCGATGTCGTCATGAATATCCCCTACCTCCGAGAAGCGACGACCACGACCACCGAGAGCCCGTTACAGTATGAGCTGGCCCAGATCGTGGAGCATTGCGGGCACAAGCCCATCAAGCTCATTATCGAAACAGAGATCCTGACGGACGAAGAGATTGCCATGGCAACCCAAATGGCCATCAATACCGGCATTCAGTACGTTAAAACCTCAACGGGCATGTTTGAAGGCGGCCGCGGCGCGACCGACAAGGATATCAAGCTGATTCGCCGCACGATTGACGAAACCGCCTACGAGCCCAAGCCGGGCATCAAGGCCAGCGGCGGCATTAAAACCGGACAGCAAGCCTGGGATCTCATCCATGCCGGTGCGGATATCATCGGCACCAGCAGCCCCGTGGAGCTATTGAACGATTTCGAGCGGGAACGGCACAAGACCTTCGACTTGTAATCACGCGCTGGATCGAATCGGGAAACTCACGTATCATTGACGTATTGGATCCCTTGTATCATCTGGTGACGGATAGGCATTGATGGCCGTTTTTACAACCCTGTTTTTCACAGTTGTCCTGCTGTTTGCCATTGTCTGGGCTTGCGCGGTGTTTACCAACGCCATCGAATGGGTTGGGCACCGCTTCAAATTGTCGGATGGCGCGGTTGGCAGTGTATTAGCCGCAGTCGGCACCGCCCTGCCGGAAACCCTGGTTCCCATTGTGGCCTTGCTCGGCGGGGCCATTACGGAGTGGACTACCGGGCACCAGGCCCCCCATGCCGCTGAGCATGCGGAGCATATCGGCGTGGGCGCCATTCTCGGCGCACCTTTTCTGCTCAGTACGCTGGCGCTCTTCCTAGTTGGGGCCGCGGTCTTTTACTTCTCCGCCAACCAGAAGCGCGGCATCGTGCTGCACATCGATCTTCACCTGTTCAAGCGGGATCTGACGTATTTCTTCCCTGCGTACGGCCTGGTCTTCCTGGCCAGTTTCATCCCCAGCCAAACGATCAAGTATGGCATTGCGGCCTTTCTCCTGTTGTTTTACGCCCTTTATGTATACCGCACCTTGAAGATCGAACACGTCCCGGACGAGGAATTCCACCTGGAGCCGTTGATGATTGCGCCCAAGTCCAAAGAGCCCGCGACGGCGATTATCATGCTTCAGATGGTACTGGGGTTAATCGGTATCATTGTGATGGCGCATCTCTTTGTCCAGCAGATCAGCAGCCTGGCGACCATATTCAGCCTTTCCCCGCTGCTCCTCAGCCTGATTATCGCCCCAATCGCAACCGAGCTGCCGGAGAAGTTCAACAGCATCGTTTGGATTGGCAAGAAAAAGGACAACCTGGCCCTGGGCAATATCACGGGGGCCATGGTCTTCCAGAGTTGCATTCCGCCCGTTGTCGGGCTTTGCTTCACCCCCTGGGTGCTGGATGATCAGGGCACGCTCAGCGTCATCCTCTGCTTTGCTTCGGCCGGAGTTATCTTTGCCAGCATTCTGTTCCGGCGCATTCTCACACCGCAGATCCTGCTTGTCGGCGGGCTTTTCTATGTTATTTTCCTGGGCTATAGCGTGATGAAAGCGATGCAGGGCTAGGCAGGCAGATGACACGCCGATTGAAAGTGATGACCGTGTTCGGCACCCGCCCGGAGGCCATCAAGATGGCCCCGGTGGTGATGGCGCTGCAAGCCGAGCCGGAAACCTTCGAATCCATTGTATGCGTTACGGCGCAGCACCGCGAAATGCTGGACCAGGTGCTGGAGCTGTTCGAAATCAAGCCGGACATTGACCTGGACCTGATGCGCCCCAACCAGGACCTGTATGAATTGACCAGCCGCGTGCTGATGGGCATGCGCGATGTCCTCCGGCAGCACCAGCCGGATATCATCCTGGTGCATGGAGACACCACCACCACGATGGCGACTAGCCTGGCGGGGTTTTATGCCCGCATTCCCGTGGGGCATGTGGAAGCCGGCCTGCGGACGTTCGACAAGTATTATCCCTTCCCGGAGGAGATTAACCGGGTGGTGACCGATAGCGTGGCCTCGCTGTATTTCCCGCCGACGGAGCGTTCCCGGCAAAACCTGCTGGATGCCGGCGTGCCGGAGCCGGCCATCTTTCTCACCGGCAACACCGTGATTGACGCCCTGCTGTTTACGCTGCAAAAAACCGGAAGCCAGCCGCTGCCGCTGAATCTGAATCCCCAAAACCGGATGATCCTGGTGACGGTGCATCGCCGCGAAAACTTCGGCCAACCCCTGGTGGAGATTTGCGAGGCCTTCCAGGAGCTGGTCGCGACCTATGCGGATGTAGAGCTGGTGATTCCGGTGCATATGAACCCTAACGTGCGGCAGACCGTGTTTAAAATGCTGGGCGATACGCCGCGAATCCATTTGATTGAGCCGTTGGATTATGCCCCATTCTGCCGCCTGATGAATGAGGCCTACTTCATTATTACGGATTCCGGCGGCATCCAGGAGGAAGCGCCCTCGATCCAGAAACCCGTGCTGGTGCTTCGGGATGAAACCGAACGCCCGGAAGCCGTGGAGATGGGAACCGTCAAGCTGGTTGGCCCGCATAAGCAGCGTATCCTGGCAGAAGCAGGACAACTGCTGACCAACCCGGACGCTTACAACCTGATGTCCCAGAAGGCCAACCCCTACGGCGACGGCAAGGCGGCCCAGCGAACGATCGACGCGCTCAAGGTTTTCATGTCCGGGTCGTTAAGCACGCGCAAAGCGCAAGCGGTTTCCTAGCAATCCGTTTTATTCAGGGGTTTTATTGACCCAAACAGGTAAACGGTCGCTTCAGATGAAGATTCAACCTCGCTTTGGGCATATTTTGCTCCCCGTTCCCAGGGATAAGGATGATCATAGCAAAATCATCCGGGATGTCTTCGTGCAAATGGAAACGGCATCTGAAGTAGCGCGGCATTATATCCACGATGGCCCGCTATTGGCGCACGATGGCAGCTATTTCTATGTTGTCACAGGCCAGGATACCGTTCGGCTTCAACAGCACATCCATCATCGCGGCAACAGATCGATTTCTGAAGCCACCGCTTCGTTCCTCCGTCTTGAGGAGGATCAGGTTGAGATTGTCGATGTCCATCGCAGCAGGGCGCTAAAATCCACGCTATCGGACAGGATTATGAAGCTGCTCAACAGACCGCTATGGGAAGAAGGCCGAAGCAGCCTTAAAGAATCTCTAGTACGGAATGGTCTCCTAGCATAAAGCGCGTGCTGGCAGGGCGGCCCTGGGCGCGGGTAATCACGCACTCCTGCCCAATCAGGCTTTGCTCGATGCGATCCGGAATGTTGAGCAGCCGACAGTTTTCCAGTAATACGCTGTTCTCAATTTCCGTGTGGCGAATGATGGTGCCGTTCCCAATACTGGTGTACGGCCCGATATAGGCGTCTTCAATCACGCAATTATCCCCAATCCGCACCGGGCCCTGGATGACACTGTTGATAATCCGGGCATTGGCGCCGATTTCCGCACGACCCCTAATTCGGGATGTCTCATCGACCGAGCCTTTGCATTCATCGGTGCAGTAGGCATCCAGCACAATCCGGTTGGCTTCCAGCAGGTCGTCCTTCTTCCCTGTATCCAGCCACCACCCCTTAATCAGGTAAGGCTTCACGGTTTTGCCGGACTCCAGCAGGTACTGGATGGCGTCCGTAATCTCCAGTTCGCCGCGGGCGCTGGGCTGGATGGAATCAATGGCGTGATGAATCGTAGGGGTAAACAGGTAAACCCCAACCAGGGCAAGGTTGGATTTGGGGTGCTTGGGCTTTTCCACCAACCGAACCACGCGCTCACAGCCGTCCAGCTCCGCAATACCGAACGCTTCCGGGTTGGAGACGGGCTTCAACAGAATGGAGGCGTCCGCAGTGTCCTCCTTAAACCCTTTGACCAGCGTCAGCAGTTCGCTCTGGATCAGGTTATCGCCCAGGTACATGGCAAAGCTGCTGTCACCAAGGTAGGGGCGGGCAATCTTAACGGCATGGGCCAGGCCCAGCGGGGCATCCTGCAAGATGAATTGGATATGTACATCGGGCGGACACCACCGGGTCGCGACGCCCTTGACGGCTTCCCCCGTCTCCGGGCTGATGATGATGCCGATATCGCGAATGCCGGCCTGGTAAAGGCTATCCAGCGCATAGCAGAGAATGGGTTTGTTCGCGACCGGCACCAGTTGCTTGGCCGTGGTATACGTAAGGGGCCGCAAGCGGGTTCCCTTTCCCCCGGCAAGGACAAGACCTTTTAAATCGCGTGTGGACATGCGCCTGTAATTCCCTGATAGAAGTCTTTCACGGCCAGCCGGAACGCCCGGTGATGCGCCTCGGCTTCCGCCGATCGTCGGATGGCTGTTTTTATTGTACTGCGGAACAAGCGATATTGCGTATAGAGGGCGATCAATTTAAACCGGGGGGAGGAGAAAAATCGCCTACAGAGGCGTAATCGGTTGCGCTGGTAGTAGTAGGTCACCAGCGGTCTGTTTCGCCCGGTGGTGGCCCCTTCCGCATGGTAAACAAGCGATTGCAGCGCCACGCGGCTTTTAAACCCGGCCTGGGCCGCCCGCAGACAAAAGTCGTTATCCTCGAAGTACAGGAAATAATCCTCGCTAAGAAGGCCGATGACCTCAAACACCATCCGTGGAACCAGCATGCTGCACCCGGAAAGCGATTCCACAATGTCCCCATCCTGTACATCATCCAGTTTGTAGGACTTTAGGCCGCCTTTGCCCTTGTCCAGCCGGTTGCCGATGCGCTGGAAACGGCCATCCGGGTAAAGGATCCGCGAGCCGATGATATCAAACGGGTACTGACCGGCCAGCTTCAAAAGCTGCGTCAAGGTATCGGGCTGGACGGTGGCATCGTTATTCAGCAGCCAGATGAAATCGGCCTCTTGCGCCTCCAGCACGCACTGGATGCCGAGGTTGTTGCCGCCGCTGTAACCCAGGTTTTGCCGGGAGTGAATAAGCGTGACGCCGGGATATGCCTGCTGAATCCGCGCCTGCGGGTTCTCATCCGAGGCGTTATCCACCACGATGACCTGGTAATGCGGATAATCCAGCGATTGAAGGGATTGGAGACACGCCAGGGTGTCATCTGTGCCGTTAAAGTTCAGCAGGATAACAGCCACTCTCGGCGAAGTGGGGTTCGGCGCGGACATTAACGAGTACTCCGCCATCCCGGCCAGTACCGGGAGAAGCGCCTAGTGCTTTTCAATGGCGTTAACAAGCGCGTCCAGCAGGATTTTCAAATCGATGGAATGGGTGAGCGCCGTGGCCTCCAGGTTCTCGTATTTGGCGGTTTCGGTGCGGGCATAGGCTTGCAGGCCATACTCCTGAAAAATCGGGCGGGTTTGCGGGTGCTTTTCCAGGATCTCGCTAATCGCCATCGTTTTCAATTCAGTGGAAAGCGGCATGGGATTCATCTCCGGTGACTACTTCTTCACTCCTGACCTTATCTTGAGGCAAGCGCCTTTTTTGGTCAAGACAATGCGTGAGGGCTTCCATGAGGGAGCCGATCTCAATCCGTCGGATGCCGTGCAGACTGGCCTTCTCCGGCGGCTTTCTCATCTTGGGAAGGACGATTGTCTCAAACCCCAGCTTCTCCGCCTCCGAAATGCGGGCATCATAATGGCTCACCGGGCGAACTTCCCCCGTCAAGCCGATTTCTCCCGTAATGACGGTTTTGGGTTTAATGGCCGTCTCGTGGCTGCTGGTCACCAGCGCCAGGGCAATCCCCAGGTCCGCGGCGGGCTCCTGGATGCGAAGGCCGCCGACAACATTGACATAGACATCGTGCTTGGAAAAATCCAGCCCCAGCCGTCGCTCCAGGACGGCGATAATCTGGTGCAGGCGGCTCACATCCACGCCATTTGCCACGCGCCTTGGGGAGGGATAGGTGCTGAAACCCACCAAAGCCTGGATTTCCACCAGCAGCGGCCGGTTGCCTTCCATCGTCGTCACGATGACGCTGCCGGGATCGTTGCGGTAGCTGCTCTCGGAGAGGAACAGCTCGCTGGGGTTCGTTACTTCCGTCAGGCCGGACTCGCCCATCTCGAAGATGCCGATCTCGTTGGTGCTGCCGAAGCGGTTTTTCACGGTGCGCAAAATCCGCAGGCTCCGGAACTTCTCGCCCTCGAAGTAAAGAACCCCGTCCACGGTATGCTCCAGCAGTTTGGGGCCTGAAACGGTGCCTTCCTTCGTAACGTGGCCCACCAGCAGGATGGTGACTTGCAGGGCCTTGGCGATGCCCATCAGCTTGCCGGCGCATTCCTTAACCTGACTGGCGTTGCCGGGCGTGCCCGTCAGGTCCGGGTCGTAAATTGCCTGGATACTGTCGATAATCACCATTTCCGGGCGGGAGGTCTTGATCTCCTCCATGATGTTGTAAATATTGGTTTCCGGAAAAACGAGGATACGATTGCCCTGCAAGCCCAGCCGATCCGCCCGCATCTTGATCTGCAACGGGGATTCCTCCCCCGCGACATACAGGACGGTTTTGCCGCTGTTGGCCACATGCTGGGCCACCTGGAGCATTAACGTGGACTTGCCGATGCCCGGATCCCCGCCGAAAAGCAGGTATGCGCCGGGAATAAAACCGCCGCCCAGCACGCGATCCAGTTCCGGGTAGCCGCTGCTGTAGCGCAGCATGTCATCCGTCAGCCGAATATCCTGCAATAGCTGCGGCGTAGCCAGATCATCCAGCGTAAACCGCTTGGTACTGGTTGTCTGGGTGGCGCCGGGCTTGGCAACTTCCACCTTCTTTTCCAGCAGGGTGTTCCAGCTTTGGCACTCCGGGCAGCGCCCCAGGTATTGCGGCGATTCCGCCTCGCACTGCTGGCACTGGTAAATGGATTTAATCCGGGTCTTCGACATCGTGACAGGTCGCCTCGCTCTCTTTCCCTATCCTAAACAAGTTTGTGGCCCAACTCAACAGAAAGCGCGATATTGTAACGCGCAAAAGCCCACCGCCTTTCAGACGTCAAATAAGGCTATCCCTGTATTATGCTCCATTCTGGAAGGATAAAAAAGAGATGATGGCCCATTAGCTGGTGATTTGCTCAATCGCCTTTGTCGCCTGCCTTGCCGCTTCGGCCTTGGTAAGGGGAGGCAATGGCTTCTCCGTCTCGTAGAAATGAGCGACGACGTGGCGGCCCGGCACATCGATTTTCACGACCAGCTTAACGGCTGGATCCGCTTCGGACGGGAACGCAAGCCGAACCTGCCCTTTCAAGTCCTGCAAACTTTGCGGATGCGACTCATCCGGTATGAAGCTTGCCGTAATGCCCTCTTTTTGTATACTCGACGGTGGATAAGCATCTGCGGGCACAGACTCCCGGATGAAGAGCCGACGGGCGAGAATCCGGATGAAGAGCCGACGGGCGAGAATCTCGAAGGGTTTTGGAGGTACAGATTCCTCGAACCGGTTGCGTAAGGCAATCATATCCCTTTCGATTTCACGCCTGAGCGACTTATCGAAGAACAAGGAAATCCAGCGGTTATTATCGGCCAAAATGCCCCTCGGCAAGCGGACGGCATCTTTTGAGAAAGGGTTTAAACGTTGCTTAAGGCGCTGCATGGGTGTTGAGTATTGGCTGGCGACTTTAATAACGCCAGCAAACGGGTTCGGGTCCTCACTGGCAACCCTGTAAACCCGAAACGCCATGATGCCGTCTTCTTCGTGCGGCTCACCTTGCAATTCCACGTTAGCGACTTTATCACCCCATTGGCAGTTTGCCATAATCTGCTTTACGGGATACCCATGTTAGAAGGCGGCTGCCACCGGGTCTGGTTAATGGTTACTTGCTTAATCTGTCCGAATAAGATTTTCATTTTTGTTTTGCCTTTTGCAATTATCCTGATGCGACAATGAAACCCAAACCCGGAATAAAATTGCCCGGCAACGGAGGACTTGTAAACAGGTGGGCGCTAAGCCTGGGTTTGTACGGCAAGCGCCGGTTGGGACGGATGGGTTGCACCGTCATTCAAGGTCAGCAGCATCGCTTCGCGCAGGAGCTTGGCGGCCACGACGTTGGACACGCCGGACGCATCGTAGGAGGGGGACAACTCTACGGCATCCAGGCCCACGATGTTGCACCGCTTCATCAGCACCAGCCATGCCTGCACCTCGGCAAAGGTTAGCCCGCCGGGCTCCGGGGTGCCGGTACCGGGGAAGATGCTGGGATCCAGCACATCCAGGTCAATCGTAAGGAAGATGGGGCGGTTTCCCCACTGCGCCAGCCGCTGCTGGAAGTGGTCATGCGAGCGCATCAGCGTGCCGGTTTCCCGCATCCAGTCGAACTCCTCCTTTGTTCCAGAACGGATCCCAATCTGGGCAAAACGATCCGGGCCAATCAAGTCCACGATGCGGCGCATCACCGTGGCGTGGGAAAGCTGCTCGCCCAGGTAATCGTCCCGAAGGTCGGCATGGGCGTCAAACTGCACCACGGCCAGATCCGGATATTTCTCCAGGTAGGCTTCCACCACGGGCAGGGTTACGAGATGCTCGCCCCCCATGCCGATCCAGCCCTTGCCGTGATTCAGCACGTCCCGAGCCGCCTGCCGGATGAGATGAAGCACCTGGAGCCGGTTGCCGAAAGGGAATTCCAGGTCGCCGCCGTCGGCGTAATTCATATGGTCCAGCTCGCGATCCATTACCGGGGAATACATCTCAACCCCCCAGGAAGCCTCACGGATGGCGCGCGGGCCAAACCGCGTGCCAGGCCGGTAGGAGCAGGTGCCGTCATACGGCATGCCCACCAGGATCCATTCGGCGTCATCCAGGTTGGGTTGCGCGCCCATAAAGTGCTGGGATTGGGTTAAGGTGGTTATCATCGCCAACGTTGCCTTGCTTGCTGATATTGCCAGCAATGTAACATAAATCGGCGTGGATGACGAGTGAGAGAGATTATCATCGACGCACTTTTGAATTGGGTTCTGTTTTTATTTCTTGCAACACTTAATCAGGATATTGGCATTGGTCGCTTCTTTATCACCATTTGTTCAATCCGTCCGGGAGTTCCAGCAGTTGGGACTTGTGAACAAGGCCGTCATCGACGCCACCGCTGTGGATATCCCGCTAGTGGCGCTCGCCAAGAATGAAACCGAACGCAAGGAGCGTTTCCTCAGGCAGGCGCTCGTTCTGCTAATTGCCTTTATCATTGCGCCTTTGCATGCCCGGGCAATTTCCAAACTGTTCAGCAAAGGAATTGGCTTCAAGTCCGCCGCGCTGAATGAACAGCTAATGCAGGTGTCCTATCGTGACCTGGGCAACAAAGTCCAGCTCAAGAAAGGCTTAGACAAGCTGTTCAGGCAACTCAACCAGCCCATCCCCAAGGTGCTTGCAAACGGCGTAACGGAATCGCTGCGGAAGCGCATTGTGGAAGCAAAGACCCGTTTCCTGATGTCGGATTTGGCTGTATGTGGCCTGCTGCTGTCATCCGTGGGATTTATCAAGGTGTTGTTTGGCAAGCTGCTCAGCGGCAAGGATCAGTTCTCCGGGGAATTCGGCATTGTCTCCGAAGACAAGCTCAACAAGCTTTATCAAAAAGAAAAGTCCAAGGAGGGTATCTCCACCCAGTTAAAAGGGTTGATTACCCTGGGCCTGGGAATTGGGGTGCCGATTGCGCTCGGCCTGGGACTTCTGCAAGTTTTGAAGCGTCCAAACCCTGGCGGATTCTTCAAGTTCCTGCAAAGCAAACTGGCCCCTCGCCTGGATTATAATTATTCACAGCATACGCGCTTCCTGAAGAACTGGCCATTATTATCTGACGGCTCCCAGGTATTGCTGGCCTTGCTGCTTACCACCGGGGAACTGACCTCGGCTCGCAGTAAGCGGGAGTTTAAGGAACTGGCCATCCAGCGCAACAGCATCGATGCGATGTTCTTTTTTGGCACGCCCGCCATTATGAAGCTCATTTCGGGCAGCACCACGGTGCAGGGCGCCATTGACCGCGTGAAGGCCAAGAGCCCCGAACTGGTTCAGCGAGTGGCAAACCGTGCGGCTGTTTCCTATCTGGCGAGCTTTGCACTGGCTTCGCTGGCCGTGGCCGGCATTGTGACCCTGACCAATAATATTACCCGCAAGGCAGTTAAGGACGATGCCCAAAAACTGGATTTGCCCAAAATGCAACCAGCACGACAGGTTCCTGTGATGCCGACTTATTCAGCCGCTTATAGCGGAGCTGCAACGAACCCAGCGTTCTTGCCTTGGTCTGTTCAACCGCAAACGATATACCCTACACCATTACTTCCGGGACAGGTTGGCCAGGACTTGATCCGGTGAGGTGCCGGTACTGAGTGCCTGGATAATGCTGTCGAGTTCTGAGGCGCTGGGCTTGCGGTTGGTTGCCTGGCTAAAGAGCTGCTGCGCCGTCTGCTCCAACTGCTGCTGGCTTTGCTGCGTGCCCTGGCCCCGGTTCGGTTCGCTGGCCTCCTTCAACGCCTGATCTGTCGCAAAGTTGAGGTTGGCCGGCCTTGCCGCCATGACATTCCCGGCCCTGTTGGGGGCAGCCGTTTGTGCCGCACCGGTTGTCCTCCCCAGGAACTCGGACTCGATATCCGCCATGGATGCCCCTGACGCCTTGCGGTTGGCAATCTGGGCCGTGAGGTTGGCTGCGGCGAACGAGGTCGTCTGCCCTTCCGCCTGGACGTTGCCCATGCCGGAGGAGGCGTTGCGCTGCCCATTCGTTGCGGATTCCACATTGAACGAATTGGCGTCGCCAATCCGGTTGACTTGGCCAGGGCCGTTATTGCCCGCCGCAACCACAACCGGGACACCCATTCGCTTAAGCTCTGCTATGGACTGGTGAATCTGGTCCTTATCGGGGCCGTTGTTGAAGTCCTGCATCGAAATATTCACGGCATCAATGGTTTCGCCGTTGCGAACGCGCTGGACGATACTGTTAAGGGAACTGGCGATTTTGCCGGAGGTATTGCCGCCCTGCACATCGAACTTGATAATGTCCGCGTTACCGCCGGTGCCTTGCTGGATGGCCTGGCCTACCGCGTTGCCGTGGTTGCTGCCAAAGTCGTCAATCTGTGCGATTTTCGCCCTTCTCTGAGCCCCGCCCTGTGGCGCGGCATTGGCCTGTGTCTCTGCGCCGGCCCCAGCGTTGGAGGCCACCGCGTTCGCCGAAGCCGCCCGTTGCTGCATCTTCTGCGCTGCCTGAAACTCCGCCTTTGTCGATGCCGCCAGAATATCGAACGCGATACTCTTCATGGACAGCAATCCCATCCCGCTTGCAGGCGCTGAGGCCGCCTGTTGGTTTAACGCCGCCGCATCCGTAACGCCAGGGTTAGCAAGGGGAGAGATGGGTATGGCCAATGAAAAAGGATCCGCAGCCATACGGTTGTTGATCATTTTTTTCTCTCTCTCTCTCTTCTCTTCGCTTATTGAAGTAAGAAAATAAAAACAACTAATTAGGCCGGATTGCTTTCCCATAATGATCCGTTAATAGTCCCGCAACGTTCATTCACAAAACCAGACGGGTCATTGCGAGGAACGCAGTGACGCGGCCATCTTACAGGCTTAAGACAGGCCGGCCGTATTAAAATGATACAGCGGGGACATTGAAATGAATCCGTTCTTGCAATAAAGCAGGATTGTCATTCCCGCGCAGGCTGGAATCCAGTGCCTCAATTGGGCTGAAGACCCCTAAGCGAAAGCTTCCGTTTGCCCTTGGTTTGGAACGGGAGACCCGCATGCGCGGGGGTGACAGATTAATCGGTTAGAATGTAACAGCGGGGAGATGGTCACGGCTTCATCGCACTGGGAGGGATGGCTCATTAGGTTACAAAGTATGTTGGATGGCGTGCCCCCACCCTAACCCTCCCCCGTTGCACGGGAGAGGGGACATTTTAGATTCAGGTTGGCGAATAAGGCCACGGGTTTTTAAAGTCCCTCTGCTGGGAAGATGCCTACGTCCGATCCCAGAAGTGGCGTTGCATCTCGATGGTACGGACAACCTGGGTATTGGGATCCACGTCCATGTTGATCTGGTAGCGGCGGTTGTTTGCCTCGAACGCAATTTTGGCCTCGTCCCGATCCAATTCATACTCCGTCACGCGGCCCCACTGCGAAACGGTGGGTATGTATTCGACGGCTTTCTTGCCGGGTTGAAGCTGCTGAACCTGCTGGCTGATTCTCTGGGCCTCCGGGTTCTCGCGGAACGCGGACTCCATCTGGCGGGCATCGCGCTCCATAACGCGCTCCACCCGGCGGCCGTCTTCCGATAGCATCAGGGTAACCTCATGGGTTCTGTTATCCTTGTCAGCCTGGTAAACCACCCGGTCATCGCGGTAATCCGCATTGCGAACACGATAGCCCCGGTTTTCCATTTCCTGCGTGTAATAGCTCACCTGCCGCCCGGCCTCCAGGTTGGATAAGGAATCGCGCTGGTTTGCCCCAACCGGGCGTTCAGCGGTCGCATCCTCCTGCGTGGTGGCTGCGGTTCGTTCATCCGGCTCCACGGTGGTTTCTTCCCGGGAAATACGGGTTTCCTCGGTGCGGTTGCAGGCAGAGAGGCCGGTGACGGAAAGCAGCATCAAGCTGATTGCAAACAGACGGAATGTCATCTTTTCTTCCTCCAGTTGGTGACCGGATATACCCTACGACAAATAAGCCGGGCCGATCATTACCCATTGGTGTAATACAGGTCGGTCTTATTTTTGATAGACCTTGCTTATTTCAAAATATTGAGACTATATCAGCATTAATTTTGCGCAAAACCGCCCGGCACGGCACGGCAAAATAGCATTGTGCAGGGCAGACAGGCCAAATATTGCCATATATTAAAAATTCGGAAGAGGCTGATGGAAAATCGATATAATCTGGTTTAATAATAATTATGCAGATTGTTTTTGTTAACTTGAGTTAGTTATAGAGCAGTAAAATAATGGGTCTTCCCGGGAAAGCCCGCCGAAAATGACAGACATTACGCTAACAGAGCCTATTTCCAGCAGCCCTCTGCTATTAAACGCGATACTGGACAATTGCCGTGTGGGCATGATGATCTTTGACACGTCCCAAGCGGATTTGCCCTTGCTTTACCTCAACAGGGCCGCCCTGCCAATGCTTCCCGCCACCGAGGATAAGGAAAAGGCAGGCATTGCAAACTGGGCCACTTTCCTGCACGGGATATCAACGGAGGCCTCCCGCCGGGAAATTGACTTATACCGCGCCGGGCGCGAAGACGGCAAGGGGGTTTTACAGCTTGACTGCGGCCTGGAAACATTTTGCTGGGTGGAGTATGAAATCAAACAGGTCCACGACGACAGTGGCAGTAAGCTGGTTCTCTCACTGATGGATATTTCCTCCAGAATCGAGGCCGAAGAACAAATCCACGAAAAGACAAACGCTTTTTACGGTCTACTGGAGGCGTTACCGGATATGTATTTTCGGGTAAACCGCCAATACGTCATCGTGGATTACCAGAGCAACCAGCAAGCGGAATTGTATGAACACCCCGATAACTTTTTAAACCGTCCCATCCGGGAGGTTCTGCCGCAACACGTCGCAGAACGCATTGAACAGGGCATTGACCGGGCATTTGATGGCAGCAGGCTGGTGTGCGTGGAATACCAACTTCCTGTCAACGGCTACCGACAGTTTTTCGAAGCCCGGCTGGTGCCGCACAGCAATTACGAGTTGATTGCCATTATCCGCAACATTACACAGTATCGCGAGGTGGAAGAACGCTTTCGGATTATGGCGGATTGTGCCCCCACGATGATCTGGATGTCGGATGAGACAGGCCAAACCACGTTTTTCAACAAAACCTGGCTGGACTTTACAGGACGGACCATGGCGCAGGAAATTGGGGATGGCTGGACCATGGGCATCCACCCGGATGATTTTGAGGCCTGCATAAACGCCTATCACAATTTATTTCAGAAACGGGAACCCTTTGAAATGGTGTACCGCCTGCGCCGGTTTGATGGGGAATACCGTTGGATACTGGACAAGGGAACTCCCAGGTGCAGCAATATCGATGATTTCCAGGGCTTTATCGGCTCCTGCGTGGATATTACGGAACGGGTGCAGTTCGAGAACGACCTAAAGCAAATCACCAAGCTGTTGTCCTCCATGCTGGAAAACATCCCCATTACGATGTTCCTGAAGCGATCGGACGACTTTCGGTATGTGATGTACAACCGCTTTGGCGAAGACCTGATGGAGGCCGGCAAGCACCAGCTGATCGGCAAGACCGACTATGAGATTTTCCCTGAGGATTTGGCCGATATCTTTCGGGCGGAAGACATTGAAACCGTGCGCAGCGGCCAGCTTCTCAGCATCCCGGAGCAGTGGATGGTAACCTTAACCGGAAAGACCCGGACGATTGCGACCCGTAAAATCCCAATTACCGATGACCAGAATCGGGTTGTGTTTGTGATGGGCATTGTAGAGGATATCACACGGCATAAGCAAGATGAAAAAGCTCTGGAAGAGGCTCGGCAAAATCTGGAGGCCAAAGTGGCGACCCGTACTGCCGAGCTATTCAGGCTTAACCAGACGTTGAAAGCCAGCGAGGCAAGGTTTAGAAGGATATTCGACTCCAATGTCATCGGGATTATCTTTACCCGCAGCGATGGGGTTATCTGGGACGCCAACGACTGCTTTCTGAAGATGGTGGGCTACACCCGTGAAGAGCTGCATAGCGGCCTGTCGTGGGTCAGCCTTACACCGGAGGAATACTTGCCGCAAGATATGGCCAAACTGGCCGAGGCCAAGGAATCTCGCGTCTTCCTGCCATTCGAGAAACAGTATTTCCGGAAGGACGGCTCCCGCATTGATATCCTGGCAGGGGGAGCTTACCTGGATATTTTAGACAGCGATGACACCATTGTTGCCGTGATCCTGGATATTACGGAACGCAAGGGGATGGAGGAGGCCCTGCGCGCCACTAACGACATCCTGTATGATTACAACCTGGAAACCAACCAGATCCATTGGAACATAGACGACAGGAAGATGCTGGATTACTGCAACAGCCAGGTAGACAGTGCCTTTGGCTGGTGGGAAGGCAACCTGGCCCCGCAAGATCGGGACAGGGTCACCGCATCCTTGCAAAAGGCCCTACAGGAAAACCAGCATTATTGGACGGAGGAATATTGCTTTCGCAAGGCCAGCGGTGAATACGCCTTTATCCTGGACAGGGGATATATCGTCTATTCCGAAACCGGTAACCCCACCCGAATGATTGGGGCCATGACGGACATTACCAAGCTGAAACACACGGAGGTTCAGCTCCAGGATAGTCTCCAGCGCGAGCAGCTTGTTCGCCGGATTGTGGAAGTCATCAGCCGCACGTTCAACATCCAGTTTATCCTGCGGTTTACGGCCCGCGAGATTAGCCGTTATTACCAGTGCGACCGCTGCCTGGTGTTACGCTACGACCAGATCCGGGGAAACCATTACATCAAGCTGTTTGGGCAATATACCCTTTCGGACGATATTGCCTCCATCCCGGAAGATGAATTGCCGGTGCAATCCTTCTCCTATATTTCCGGGAGACATGCCGGCAGCGCCAGAAACATCCTGACCATTAATGAAGTCGATATCGAGAACTACATTGCACGGCTTCGGGCCGAGGCAGATCCGGCGGATACGGGCGCCTCTGAAGCAATTGATGTGTTTGAAAGGTATATCAACCGGTTTAATGTCAAATCCGTGCTACGGCTGGAAATTTATTACCGGGGAATGCCTTACGGGGCCATTATCCTTCAGCAGTGCAAGCACCATCGCCAGTGGACACCGGCGGAGGCGCAACTGCTGGAAGACCTGGGGCCGCATATCGGCAGCGCCTTCTACCAGTCCGATCTTTACCAGTACGAGCTGCATGCCAAGGAGGAAGCCGAAACCGCCAACCGGCGCAAGGACAAGTTCCTCACCAGCATGTCCCACGAGTTTCGGACGCCGCTGCATGCCATCATCGGGTTTTCCGAAATGCTGGAGAAGCAGGTAGCCAGCCCGATGAATGATCGCCAGGCCAAGTACGCCCAGAATATTTCCACCAGCGGCTACCATTTGCTGCGGATGGTGAATGACCTGTTGGATATCGCCAAGATTGAAGCCGAGCGCGTTGAGCTGGCATATGAGTGGATTAGCCTGGCGCCTTTTCTGGAGAATATCGAATGTATGCTTGGCGAAATCGCCGCCCAGAAGGATGTGTACCTGGTACACTCGATAGAACCGGGGCTGGATGGCTTTGAGGCGGATCCGGCCCGTTTTCGGCAGATTTTGTACAACCTCATCAGCAACGCCATTAAGTTTAACCGCAACCAGGGACAGGTGATCATCG
Source organism: uncultured cyanobacterium (assembly GCA_937922745.1). Lineage (GTDB taxonomy): Bacteria > Cyanobacteriota > Vampirovibrionia > Vampirovibrionales > JAGQHJ01 > CALAJO01. Next base: position 6,310 of record CALAJO010000137.1, on the reverse strand, counting down.
ATTTCAAGCGGCGAAACCAGGATTGGGTCGTGTGTGAGATACGGGACACGGGCCGGGGAATCCCCAGGGATAAGTTGCAGTTGATTTTCCAGGAGTTTTACCAGGTGCCGGTAGACCCGCTAAAGGAGCAGCATGAAGGCACCGGGCTGGGGCTGGCCTTAACCAAGAAGCTGATTGAGCTGCATGGCGGCTGCATTACGGTGGATAGCATGGTGGATCAGGGAACGGTCTTCCGGTTTATGATGCCGGCAAAGCGTACCGAAAAAGCCTGTGTAGAAGCGGACTGCCCGCTTTGAAACCGGGTTGTTACGGCGAGGTCTGCCAGCGGGCCTTGTATGGCCGGATATCCACGTGGGTATGGGTGGGGTAGGCCCCATCCCGCCGGACCAGTTGGCAAGGAAGGCCTGGACCTGCGCCGGGGCCATGCCCGGAATGGTGATATCGGCGGCCATGCCGCGGGTGTGGTAGCTATCCTGCACGCCGCCAATGCGACGGTTATGCTCCGGTGTTCGGTAGCCGGAGGTGATCACGACCGGCTTGCCCACGATATCCCGAAGGGCTTGCAGGCGATGGGCCAGGTGGGTCAGGTTCTTCAGCACCTCTGCCGAAGGTGCCGCTTCCGGTGTGCCGATAAACTCGGACAGCTTGAAATTGGGGGTGAGTTGGATGTCTTTAAAGGGCGTTGCCATAACGGCTCCTTTCGTGGGTGGGTTGTTGAGCGTGAAAAAACCGTTTTGACCAAACGAAGCCAATTTTTGATCGCCACCCTGTCATTCCCACGCAGGCGGGAATCCAGGGCCTCAAATCGGGCTGGAGACGCAAGCACATGCTTCAGACTGCACTGTGGCTAGGGGTGTGGATCCCCGCCTTCGCGGGGATGACAAATCAAGCGGGATGGCAGGGAGCCGGAACACTGGGCAAGAACTGTTTTGCCAAACGAAGCCAATTCTTAATCGCGCCTCTGTCATCCCCGCGCAGGCGGGAATCCTGGGACTTGCAATCTATTGGCAATAATGGGGTTTGACATGTTTTTATAGTGAACGTTGATCAAGACAGGATTGTTGATGATGTCATTTTCAGTAAACCCGGTGACCGCCATACATACCAGGCCGAAATTTGGCGGATATGATGGGAATTTTGCGAGTCGAGTCGCCGCAAATCCTCTATTGGCTGTGGATGGCCCTACCATAATGCGTGAAACGGACGCCAAGGCGGTAAGCCAGGGCCAATTGCCGTTAAATTTGCTAAGCCGCCTTCATCAGCTCACCAGCGAGGCGGTGAACGTACAAATGGCCCTTCAAGTTGCATGGCTTCAAGCGCCTGCCGATAAATATGAGGCGATGCGCGCCCAATTGAGAGAAATTGTTGAAAAGAACCAGATGTGTTTTATGCCCATTGGCAGGCAAGCGGCGACATTCGATGATATTTTTACGCCGTTAAAACGCTAGGATCTTTGTATCTACCAATTAAGGAGAAGAAATGAGAATCAACCCGCTTTTTACACCTGCCACTGTGCAATGCCCCCGGTTTGGCAATCGTGATGATGAGGCATTCATTGCAGCGCCTCCCGACCCTGCTTACTCCACGGAATGTATCCGCGTCGCCCCTAAGGATTTACCCCAAATGCGCCAAGGGAAAGCACCCACCCAATTGCTAATGCTGCTTGGGAATGGCGTTAAACATGTTGAACGCGTCAAGGGCTATATTCAATACCTGTCGCAACAGGTGCCGCAAAATCTCCGGCCGACTTATTTACAGAGCGTTAGGGCTTATATGGAGAAACAAAATCTCCCGCAGACCTTGATACAGGAATTTTGCCGACCGGGCCAACTGTGGGCCTAGTGGCGCTACCACGGGACGGGCTTGGGATCGCCGGGATCAATATCGGATGAATCGTGCTGCATCTGGAGGTCGGCGAGCCGGTTAACGGCGTAATCAATCGCGGGTTGTCCGTAGGGAATGCTGTCCCGCTTCATTTTGGCCACGGCGCGGCGGGTCAGGTTGTCAATCGCCACTTCCCCCTGGCTCATCGTGGGCTGCACCATCGGCCCCTTGTATACCACGGTCTCAAACAGAATTGGGGTTTGGGGCGTCTGGTGGGCCTGCGGATTATAAGCCTGGCCACGGGCGCTCTGCACCTGGCTCAGCTCCTTGCGGATCCGGATCATGCTGCGCTCTATGCTCCGGTGGTAGCGCTCCCACTTCAGCAGCTCGTCCTGCATGCAGTCGCGGTATTCGGTGTGGTTTAGCGTGTTGGCCTTTAGCACCTGCACACGCTCTATTTCCCATAGGCAATCCGCAAGCTGCTTCACCAGGTTGTGTTCGTAGGTGCCTACCGGGTTCAGGCCGGTGTGCAGGGTATGCGTCATGGCGGTGTATTCGTCCATGTCCTCCCCGTCAATCACCACGCGGCTGCCTCGCAGGCCGTGGCTGGTGGCGTTAAACCTTGTGTTGCTGGTGTTGATGGGGCCGGTGCTTTTCTGCGCGTTCCGGCGGTTGGCGGCAATCTGCTTTTCCGTAGCCATGAAGGTTTTCCTTTCGTTGGTTGTTTTTGAGGTATCACCATGTCATTGCGAGACGCGCAGCGGCGTGGCAATCTTGCTGGCTGAAAACAGACCAGCTAGATTAGGGTTTACGGCGTGGAGATTGCCACGGCCTCCACTGCGCTACGGCCTCGCAATGACTGAAGCGTTCCGTTATTTTACTTTTTCGTAGACTTTGTCCAGTTTGGTGTTTAAGGTGTTCATGGTGGCTTTTATTTCGGCGATGTCCTGCTTGGTGGCGTATTCCATGCGCGTTTGCGACTCCATGATGCGGAGTTGCTGCTCCAATTGGGCATGCGTCACAAACAGGTTGAGTTTCAGCAGGCTGTAGATGACGGCGCCCACCAGCGCCGCCATGCCGTACTGCTTGATGTTGTCCATTTTTTGGCTCGTTTCTGTGTTATTACTGCGCCTTCACAATGGCTGGCCTTGAAATGATGTCATTGCGAGGAGTGCAACGACGTGGCAATCTTGCTGGCTAAAAACAGACCAGCCGGATTAAGGGGTTGCAGCGTGGGGATTGCCACGGCCTTCACTGCGTTACGCCTCGCAATGACGGTGTAGGATGGAGCGGTGACTTGGCATTGGCGGGACGGAACCTACCCCAGCTCCGTGATGACGAAGCCGCGGACGTCGATGTCGAAGGAGGTGCCTGCGTTGCTCACGCGGCGATCGATGGACTGGCTGGCGTCCGTAATCATTTCGAACATGGGCACGTCGTGGACGGAAGCGCTGCTGAGGGCGGACGCAATGCGCCAGCCGTTATGGGTTGCCCCGGTGGGCCGCATAAACACGATGCCCGCGGCACTGGCATACAAGGCCCTGGCCCCCAGCACCGCCATGCGGGAGATGGGCGGCACCAGCCCGGCCAGCGAGGATGCGGCGAAGGTGGTGTTGGTGGCCCCGGCCAGGATGTTCAGGAACGTCCCCGCCGTAAAGTCCGATGCGGCGTTATAGATGACCTTGGGACGGCTCGGCCAGCCTTCGGCCACCATAAAGTCGATGAAGTTGCCGCTGGCGTCGTTTCGCACGGCAATGGGCAAGAGCCTTTTACGGGTGTAGCCCGCAGGCATAACGGGTGTGGAACTGCTTGCGGAAAGCAACCCTGCGACCATACCCGAAGCCGTGTTCTTGATGAGCCAGACGTAATACCAGGTGTTGGCGCTTTCCGTCCCGGTATCCAGGCCGTTCGCCCCGCTGGTGGTGATGTCCAGCGTCAGGTCGGCTGCCACCTCTATGGCTTCCACGCCATCCCCATCCAGACAGATGCCGGGCTTGACCACCACGCGGTTTGCGGTGTTGTACTGCACCATTAACCCCCGGATGACGGCACGCCCGATAGACTGAAGCGGGGTGATTTTAGCTTCTGCCGCACTGATTCGGGTGTCCTGGCCGTTGCACTCCTGTACCAACTGGTTGAACTCGTTGTTAAGATGGGTGGGATTGATAATGTTACCGCTCTGCATGCTGCCGCTGTGCAGCCGTGAGATCTGTGTCATGTCGTTCTTAAGCCTCCGTTAATCGTCGTGATGCTCCAGCCCTGGATCTCGATCGGCATGGTCGTTTGGGCGCCACCAAGCTCCATCTGGAATGTCTGCCCCGCGCCTTCCATCGCCACGCGGCGTCTGGTGATACCGGGCTCGTCGTAGGTGTTTTGGCCGTAGATCGCCGTGTCGTAAAGGCTCACCTCCGGTGTGTGGAACACCGTGAGGTTTCGCTGACGACGCAACCGCACGCTGCGGGCGTTATCCCACGCGCCGGTCAGCGTCAACGGGGCATCGGCGTATTGGGTCATGCATATTTCAATTTCCCGTATACGCTTGGTCTGGCGAGGGTTCCCCAGGGCGTAGAAGGGGGTTCTGTACGTCCATTGGATGGCCTGGCCATTGTAACTGTTGCCATAAAGCTGCTGCTGAACCATGCCGTTGTTTGTGCCGGTGTACAGCCCGCCGTTGACTGTCATCGCGCATGTGGCAGGCAGGTTTGCGCGCAGCGACCAGATGCCGCGACCCGTGGAATAATTGTAGACCAACACGGTTGTGAGGCTCGTGGCCCCATCTTGCGCAACCCACCACCAAACTTCCTGGCGCTCCGGCAGATGCACTGCAAAAGCCTGTGGCATCAACCCCTTGTTAAAGGTATTGATAAGGGGCGTCAGCTTTTCCGACAGGGTGGCCGAGGCGATGTTCCCTTCCAGCGTCACGGTCGTAATCGTGGAGATGCCGTTTTCGGAGAGAAAAAGCAGGTCGTTGCCGAGTTGCACGACCGTCCTGCCGCTCACCGCCCCAATTGCGCCGGACAGCTTCTGCACGGTAAAGGCGTCGGCATCGTGCCCCAGAAGCAGGTAAATGGCGCGGGCCTTGAAGATCACCAGGACTTCCTCGTTTTGCATGGGAAGATAAAGCGTCTTGAGCCCGGTGATTTGATCGCCGTCGCCAGGCGAGATCTGGATGGCGCCGGCCGAGAGCGGGCCGGATGACGGCGTAAAGCTGTTCGGGTTTTCCAGTTCGGAGATGTACAGCATGGACGGGTTCAGGCTGTCCCCGGCCAGCACCAGGCGGTTGGTGAAGACTTCCGACAGCGTGGGGCTTCCCACGGTGACGCCGGCAATGGTGGGCGGCCATCCGGCCAGGGCGCTCATCGCGCCGCCCTGCCACTTCATCGGGGGGAGGCTTCGGCTGCACATGATCAGCTGATCCTTGAAGACAACGGATGAAACCGTGTCCGTGTCGCCAAAGCCCGCGCCGATTTCGGTAAATGTGCCGTCCTCCAGGTTGAAGCGGTAGGCCCGGCTCCCGGCAAACACCACGGTATGCACCGTGCCGGCGGCGTCCTGGTATTGCGTTATGCCGTTGACCTGGGCCGCGTCGTTGAGCGGGTTACTGTTGAGCAGCCGGTAGCCGATATCCTTGGTACTCCAGGCCCCATTTTGCGTGAGATGCATATTCACGATGGTTTCGGCCTCGTTGTCCTGCATGCTGCCCAGCGCGGCATTCATGTTGATGCCGCCCGTGTTGTTGTGAAACGTGTGGATGTGTATGCCCATCGGTTCGCACTCCTGCGGTTAAGGCTGGTAGCCACGGTAAAAGCCCTTCTGGAAATGGAACGGCTTCACCGGCGTCCTGGACTTGAGCAGGGCCATGCCTTCCAAGAAAAGGCTGTAAGTGAACCGGCTGTTGTCGATTTCGCCCAGGTACTTTTCCAGCAGGCTTTCGGCCCCGCGCACCAGCAAGCGTTCCCAGGCCAGGGGAATAAGGCTGTTGTCCGCGTCACTCACCAGTTGCACAGGGCGCTTGAGGTATTCGTAATGGATGGTAAACACGCCGTTCGGCACCGGGTAAAACCGGATCCGGTTGCCTTCTATCCAGAACTGGTAGGGCTTCCCGGTGTCATCCAGGTAGGCGGGCCCCAGCATCGTCGGATCAACCTGGCTCATGTAATCGTCCGAGGTGCTTTCCTGGATCCGGTCGCGCAACAGGTAGTTCACGTCGGCATCCGGGGCCAGCGCATACGTGGCCGTGCCATCGGCGGTGGTAATGGTGGCCGAAGCCTGAAGGAAATTGCACTGCGCGGCGTTCAGAATGTCGAAGTAGATGTCGTTGATAAAGTCCATCACCTGCCGCGCGGGTGGCGGCGCATTCGTCAGCGTGGTGACGGTTTCCTGCCCCGTGCGTCGCAGGACGTCGTTGACCAGTTCCAAAAAGCTACTCATTGGCGGCGTGCCTCCACTCTACAGAGGGAGCGGCGATCAACCGCAGCTCGAAATG
>CALAJO010000136.1 GCA_937922745.1 uncultured cyanobacterium | reverse complement strand
ACTTCAAAAAGCCCCGCAATAGCGGGGCTTTTTGGTTAGGCAGTGATAAAGCAAATGCCAGCGGTGACAGCTTTTAAACGGCTGGATAAAAGCCGACTTTATGTTTCTTAACAAGCTATCACAAGTGCGCCTTAATATTGTTTTTATATTATTAGTTAGATTATTCCTGGATGTTGAGCGTGTCTGTTTGCAGATATGGACGGATGAAACGCTTCGGTAGTGTGATGTGATTGATGGTGTCAGACCATCTGATATGCAATAGAAAAGGGAAAATTTTTTAGCGCCGGCAGATATATCTGGCCGGGTCCACTTTGATGATGCTTGATGCAGCCATGTTGCCTATAAAGACGATAGAACAACATTGTGGTTGGCCGAAGCGTTGAAAAACCTGCTTATATTTTATTTTAGTCGATACCTTATTCGCTAAAATCATAAGCCTCTTCCTTTTACATGGGAAGAGGCTTTCTGGGTTGCGGGCGGCAAGATGACGAGGAGATATCTTTTTTATCTTCCTATTGTTGTGGAAAAGGATAACCTTATTTACAACGTATCAAAATATAATTGACCTGGCGAGATTAAAACGCACGGCTGCAATGGAGAATTGAGATGTAACAGTTTTGTTACAAAGTACATCAAATAACGCAATCCGTAACATTAGATTGTTTTTATATATTTAGATGTCTAACACATTGACAGCGGAGGAAGTTAAGAGAGATGGCTTCGACATTTATCGACTTCAGGAATGCCAATCCAGGGTTTTTCACCCCTGTATCGGATTCTGCGAAGTCGGAAGAAGAGAAAGCGGCAAGCCGTACCGCCACCTCCGGCCCGTCCGGTATTTCGTCGGTTTATTACGAAAATGGCGGTGCGAATGAAACCGTTTTTACCAGTTTTACCTTTAGCCCGGATCAAGCGGATATGGAGACACTCCAGCGTACCGAGGGCTATATGAGTATCCTGAAGGAGGCCAATAGCAAAACCCCATTCGAAAATGTGGCGGGTAAACTGACCCACGCAGAAGCCTCCCGGCAGATTGGCCAGTACAAGAGCCAGGCCAACTACCTGCATGCCCTCTACGACGTGCTGTCTTCAGCCAACCCCAACATGCGCGGCATCCTCACCCGGATGATCGACCAACTGGAAAACAAGTCCCGCGAAGGCCAGCGCATGCTGGATAACGCTGAGCGGGAGCGGCGTAATGCCAAGCTTGTTGAAGAAGCGGGCTTGAATGCCGGCAGCACTTTTGGCGAAATGGATATTCGCTTGGCAGGGCGTCAAACCAAACCGCAATTTGGCCCACTCAACCCGCAAATCAACCCGTTTGCCGTTTCGCTATAAACTCTTCCCTACTCACTATCTGAAAAAACCCTCCGTTTCCATCCTGAAGCGGAGGGTTTTTGGGGTTTTACAACTCTTTTTCAGATGTGGAATGGATTTCCTTCAGGCATAGATGCGTCAGATCCAGTTCCTGGGGCTGGTTGTCATCCTGGGCCATGGTTTTTAACGTTTGCTTTACGTCCTGGAGCTGCTTGGCCAGGCTGGCAATCACATCCGACAGGGGATCATTCACTTCCTTGGGGTCGGTAATCACCACGCGCTTCCCGTTGCGAAAGATAATGTGCCCCGGCACACCCACAATAGTGGAGTCCGAGGGGACATCCCGCAGCACGACCGATCCGGCACCGACCCGGCAATTTTCTCCCACGGTGATGTTCCCCAGGATATTGGCCCCCGCGCCGATAAACACGCCATTGCCGATAGTAGGGTGGCGCTTGCCTTTTTCCTTGCCGGTTCCGCCCAGTGTTACACCCTGGTAAATGGTCACATCATCGCCGATGATGGCGGTTTCTCCCACTACTACGCCCATGCCATGGTCAATAAAGCACCGGCGGCCAATCTTTGCGCCCGGGTGGATTTCAATCCCCGTAAAAAACCGCACCCATTGCGAGGCAATTCGGGCGGTCAACGTAAAATCGTGCCGCCACAGCCAATGGTTAATCCGATGCGCCCACAGGGCATGCAGCCCAGGATAGCAGAGCAGCACCGCCAGGAGCGACTTTGCCGCCGGGTCGCGATCGAAGACGGACTGGATGTCTTCCTTGATTGAACGGAAAAAACCAAGCATAACCAATTAAACCGGGACGGCTTCCATCTCCATCACTTCCTTGCGCAGGTCTTCAAACATCAGCGTACTCAAGTAACGCTCGCCGTAACTGGGAATGATCACTACGATCAGTTTATTCCGGTTTTCTTCCCTGCGGGCAACCTGTAGCGCCGCCTGGACGGCCGCGCCGGAAGAAATACCGACCAGCAAGCCCTCTTCCTTTGCCATGCGGCGGGCCATGTCCATCGCTTCCTGGCTGGAAACCTGCACAATTTCATCAATGAGGTTGGTCTGCAAGATTGGCGGGATAAACCCGGCGCCAATCCCCTGGATTTTATGCGGCCCCGGCTCGCCGCCGGATAACACGGCGCTTTCCACAGGCTCGACGGCAACGGCTTTAAAGCTGGGCTTCTTCGGCTTGATAAACTGGCTCACGCCGGTCAAAGTGCCACCCGTCCCAATGCCGGACACCAGGATGTCCACTTGCCCGTCCGTATCGTCCCAAATTTCAGGGCCGGTGGTCTTGAAATGGATCTCCGGGTTTGCCGGGTTTTCAAACTGCTGAAGCATAAAGCTGTTCGGGATTTCCGAAAGAAGTTCCTGGGCCTTGGCAATTGCGCCCTTCATTCCTTTTGCGCCCGGCGTCAGCACTAGTTCCGCGCCAAAGGCTTTCAGCAGCACACGGCGCTCCATGCTCATGGTGTCGGGCATGGTTAAAATCAGCCTGTACCCTTTGCTCGCCGCGACAAACGCCAGGGCAATCCCCGTGTTGCCGCTCGTGGGTTCAATCAAAACGGTTTTGCCCGGTGTGATCTGACCGGCTTGCTCCGCCGCATTTACCATGCTGATGCCGATGCGATCCTTGACGCTGTTGTTCGGGTTCATGCCTTCCATTTTCAGCACCACGCGTGCCATGCACCCTTCCGCCAGCTTATTAAGCGATACCAGCGGCGTCTGTCCAATGACTTCCGTAATATTATTCGCAATCCTCACAACACGTCTCCTGCATTCAACATTTCATTCAATAAGCAACTTATTCTACCGTGAGGAGACTTTGTATTAAAGTTAAGTCATCAAAAAAGCGGGTTGAAATACTGTGAATGAACTTACGTATCTGTTTTAAGGAATGGATCTTTCGTTTAATCTATCTCATTCGTGGAAAGCAAAAGCCAACCAAGCCCGACTATGACCCTATATGGGAAGGGTACAATGAACCGAATCCCGATGCGCTCGCAGCAGCACTGGCAAGGCGCAGGGCCAAAAAGGCGAAACAAGCGCTAAGGCATGATGCTGAGCAAATTGGCCCAGATTAAGAGACTTTAACCGAACGCAGGTCGATCTGGCGCTTTTCCTGCTTGAGCTGGGCGTAAACCCAATCCGGCAGGTGGAAGCGGCTCAGCGCGTTAGGATAAAGATCCGGCGTGCCGTGGAAGTCGGTGCCGCCGGTCACGATCAAGCCCAGCTTTTCCGCCAGGGAACAGTGGAACTCAATCTCCGCCGGTGAATGGCTCTTGTGATACGCTTCCAAACCGCGCAAGCCGTAGTTGATCAGGTCGGTCGCCAGCTCCTCGATGATCGGCATATCGCCAGGGTGCGCGATGACGGCAATGCCGCCTGCCTCGTAGATGGCTTCCACCGCCTCGTGGGGGGAAACGGTTTCCCGCCGGTGATAGGTGGGCGCCGTCGGCACCAGAAACTTGCGGAAGGCATCGGAAATGTTGTTCGCACCGCCTTTTTCGACCAATGCCTTGGCAACGTGAGGCCTGCCAATGGTGCCGCCCGGACGGGAAAATGCCTGGATGTCCTCCACCGTGATACCGATGCGGCTTTGCTTGCGGATGAGGGAAACCAGGTGCGTTAACTGTTCTTCTCGGGCGCAGTTATGCTCCTTGCACACGTCTTTCAGGGTTTCATTCTCCGGGTCGATGTAATAGCCCAGCACATGGACTTCATGCCCTTTCCACCAGGTATTGATTTCGATACCGGGGATGATTTCCAGCGAGGTGCCTTCTGCCGCCTTCATCGCCGGCAGATAGGACTGCGTGTTGTCGTGGTCCGTTATGGCAATGGCTTCCATGCCATGCTCGATGACCATGGCAACAAGTTCTTCCGGCGAGATGGACCCGTCGGAAAACGTTGTATGCATATGCAGATCAATCATCGGTCAACGTCTTTCTGAGAGTTGCTAAACTATACTTCAATTTTAGCATTAGTCCATTGTCATCCGCTAGTGTTTCGCGAAAATGCTTGTGTAAATTATCTTTTCGCCTTGGCATGCCTGGACAGGGTTTCTGTTGTTTACTTTTATCTTTTTGAGAGTGACTATCAGTTTGTGTTTTTCTATCAAATCTTAATGTTGGGCTGAAGGAATTTAGGCAGCAGATGGTGGGGTTTGTCTGCAATGCAGGCTGGTGATTTTGGGCTTGTTCGTTTTCAATATGGGCTGGTTGCGCAGGGCCTGTTC
>CALAJO010000135.1 GCA_937922745.1 uncultured cyanobacterium | reverse complement strand
AGCTCGGCATCATCGGGGCGGAGCTTGCCTTCGTAGGCTTTGCTCAGCAGTTTCAACGCGTCGGAATGCTGCGGGTTCTTATCCAGAACTTGCTGTAGCTGGATAATGGCGTCGTCAAAACGTTCCATATCCAAATAGGATCGGCCCAGCAGAAGATTGACCTGCGGCTCCCTGGAGTCCAGTTGCTTGGCCTTGAAGATAACCGGCAACGCTTCTTCCGGCTGTTTTTGCTCCAGAAGCAGATGGCTTTGGGTCATCAAGGCCCGGATATCATTAGGGGCATGCTTTAACGCGCGTTTTATAGCGGTGTCCGCCTCGGTGTAACGCTCCTTGGATAGGGCCAGTTGTGCCAGGCCCGTCCAAGCCTGGGTGTTGTTGGGGTTAATGGCAAGCGCATGCTTAAAGGCGGTTTCCGCCGCCACCTGCTTGGCTTGGAACTCGTTATCATCCCCCAGGCGTTTGGCTTGCAACGCCTGGCTCATATGGGTTAGGCCAAGGCCTGCGTAAGCCCTTACCTGTAGGGATTTGTCCTTGGTTTTGGACAGGATTGTGTCATATTCCGCTTCGGACTGGTCATAATTCTCCTTGTCCCGAAGGATTTGCGCGCGGGTCAGTTTTAACCCGATATCGTTAGGCGACTTCTGGATGCGTTGATCAACCAGCCTCAGCGCCTCGTAAAAGCGCCGTTCTTCCAGCATTACCGTCAGCGGATCTTTAGGCTTGGCGGGAACGGCCACCTTCTTGATGATGACTTGCGGGGGTGGAGCCGGCTCGGTTTTGATAATGACCTGGGTTCGCGGAACAATAATGGTTTGCGGAGGCTTTTGCGTATTGGAATCACTCTCGGACGCGGGTGGGTTGTACCCCGGCGGATAATATTTTTTGGCCGCTAAAGCAAGCATGCCGGGCATTAAAAAAGATGGGTTCGCCAGCGCGAAGACCATCAACATCAGGAGAACTTTTTGTGGATTGTTCATCATAAACGTATTGTATACTTATTTTTTGCTTGTGTGTTAAAAACCCTTGACTAGACACGTAATTTTAAAAAATGTATAACAATGGTACAGAATGGTGAAGCGAGCTGTCAATCATGATTGAACCCCCCTCTTTTTCCGTGACCAAGCCGATTCGGCTTTTTATCGTCGAAGATTATCACCTGACCCGGATGGGGTTAATTTCCGCGCTGACCGAGTTTGAGCATTTATCTTTCATCGGCGAGGCCGAATCTGCCGAGGATGCATTGCAGCAATTGGAGGATCAACAGCCCGATGTGCTGATCCTGGACTTGGGATTGCCGGAGATGAACGGCATCGAGATGGCCCAGGAGGTTCGCAAAAAATGGCCGGGGATCAAAATTATTATCCTGACCTCCCATAACCAGCCGGAGGAAGTGATTGCGGCACTCGGCGCGGGTGCGCAGGCTTATGTCCTTAAGGATATCAAGCCGCAACGCCTGGCCCAGGTAATCGAATCGGTTTATGAAGGGGCCGCCTGGCTCGATCCGGCCATTGCCTCCATGGTGTTGTATACGCTGGGTGAGCCTGCCGCGGACGCCCTAAAGCAGAATATCGGCAAGAAAGACGGTACGGCGCCTGAAAAATCGAACGTGGATTTAACCGAACGCGAGCGTGAAGTACTGCAACTGATTGTGCAGGGCAAAAACAACCAGGATATTTCGGACACGCTGCACATCAGTATCCATACCACCAAGGCGCACGTCGGCAACATCCTCGCCAAGCTCTGCGTTAACGACCGGGTTCAGGCAGCCATCAAGGCGCTGAAGGAAAATATTGTCTAACCGTTATCCCGGTAGGTTGAAGGTGTTGGCCCAAGCATCAAGCCGGTCGAGTAATTCTGCTTGATGAGGGGGTTGCCCTTGAATTGCGGTTGCCATACCGCTTTGAGTGCTACTCTTGCGATTATCATCGGATGTTAGCGGGTAAACATGTGCTTGGGACGGGGGTGCTTTCACCTCATGCGGTATTATTGCCGGCTTGCTCAGCGTTGGTGTTAAAAAAGGGTTAATGCTTAATGGCACAGACGATATCCTCTCCACTTCACCTTATTCAATAAAAACCGGTTTCTTCAGTTTATTGTGCGGGCACTACAATATTTATTTAAAAATAATAATTACCCGATAGAGCTAATACCATGGTGTGAGATGCTGTATCCGACTTAAGAGCAATTCATGTTGCTTGCCGCATTGCTAAGATGAAAGAAATAAAAAAACAATATAAAGGGTGAGAGGAGTTAGAGCATGCGCCACACATCGCAGCTTGCAGAGAAGCAACCTCGGTTTCCGGAGATAACGCTGGTTCGGGATTATTTAATTTTGCGGCATTTTAAATTAACGGCTATGGAACGGCAAATCCTGCGCCATATCGCTTGCGGAGAGACGGATAATAACATTGCCAGGAAATTAAAGCTGGATCTGCCCACGTTAAAAGCATCACTCAGCAGTTTATTCGATAAAATCGCGGCCACCGATCGGGTGGATGCCGCTGTGACCGCATATAACCTGCGGCTGGTTTAAACTTGATATCCTTTAGTCCTAATACCAGAGTCTAGGCAAATATACACCTCAGTTTGATGCATCACACCGTTTAGCCTGATACGATTGAAAACAATCAGAGATGTGCATGAAATTGAGGTAAGGATTTAGGCGATGAAAAAAGCGATGAGTGCATTGCTTGTTGCAATAATGGTTTCGGGGATGAGCTTTTCGGCATTAACGGCCGAAGCCGGGCATAAATGGAAGCACCGCAATAACGGTAATCATTATGGATGGCGCAACAACCATTATCGCAACGCCGGTTATGATCGTTACAATCGTTATGACCGCTATGATGATGGACGGCTCCTTGACTGGAAGACGAGAAAAATAATAAAAGGCGGCGTTGTAGGCGCTGGTGTGGGCGCCGGCGCAGGCTTGCTGATGGATAAGCCGGTTGGCCGTACGGCCTTGGTGGGTGCGGGCGTTGGCTCCGGTGTTCAGGCGGTTAGGTATAGCCGTACTATGCAACGCCACCCGATTGCGAGAAACGCTGCTTATGGTGCTTTGGCAGGTGCCGGGGCATCCCAACTGACCCGTAACACATCCCTTGGCAAAGGCGCCCTGTGGGGCGGCGCGATTGGGGCTGGCGTCGGCGCAATCAGACACCTTGACTAGCGAAAGATGTTTCTTTTTTACTACCGCTCTGATTACTACACTCAAATACACGGCAAAGGGTTTCCTTTGCCTTTTTATTTGAAAATAGGAATCTCTGTACCGCAAAGTAGCCCTTGATACGGAAAGAAAGGATATATTTTTGATCGATGACGGGATCCTTTGATTGGTTATGATAGTGGGCAAGCTCAAATAATAAGGAGTGGAAACATATTGAATGATCTGCATGATGTCTACTGGCTGCGCAGGGCCTGTTACTGCCCTGCCCCGACCCTGGTTTTCTTTTTGGCCTTCGCTTGCGGCTACGCCGCTGCGCTCGGCCTTGGATAATCAAGATCTAAATTCCACTCCCAAAAATTAGAAAATGAAGCAGTTGAATTGGAGACGATTGATGACGACTTTTAAACCTGTCCGCCCGTTCCTTCTGGCACTCGGCCTCAGCCTGATGACCATGGGTTTTGTGTTACCCGAAGGGGAAGCGGCAACCACCATTCGCGGCAACATTTCCGTCGCCAGGGAAATGAGGGTTGCCGACCAGGACATGCAAACCGGGAAATTCGCCAATGCGGAGTCTCGCTATACGGCCATTCTTCAAAAGTCCCCCGGAAACACGGCTGCTCGCAGTGCCTTGTCCCTGGCCCAGGCGGAACTCTATAAACTGGATGCCGCCGAGAAAAACGCCCGCCAGGTCCTGGCCAAGGATCCGAACAACGCGATGGCGCATGTGGCTCTGGGGGTTGTTGCCCGCAACCGCACCGCCTCCATGGATATGACCTACCGCAGCAAACGGGAGCAACTGCTGAATGAATCCGCCAGCGAACTTCAGCGCGCCATCCAGCTTTCTCCCAACCTGCCGGAAGCGCACAACGAACTGGGCGTGACCTACCGCTTCCAGGGACGGATGCAGGAAGCCAACGCCGCTTTTGAGAAAGCCGCCAAGCTGGATCCCCAATTTGCGGAAGCGCTTGTCAACAAGGGCATTATCCAATATGAGTCCGGCAACATCGGCGCGGCGAAAGACAGTTATGCCCGCGCTATCAAGATGAACAGCAAGAATTACATGGCCCACTACCGCATGGGCGAAGCGCTGCTAAAGGAAGGCAATGCCCACCAGGCCATCACTTCCTTAAACACGGCCTTATCCCTGGATCAGAACAATGCGCCGGTGATGGCCAAGCTGGCCGAAGCCTACGAGCAGCAGGGCAATGTCTCCGCCGCGATTGCCAACTACCGCAAGGCCATGCATTCCAATCCCACGTTTATGCCCGCCTATAGCGGCCTCGCCAACCTGTACGATGGCCGTGGCGATGGCGAGCTGGCCATGGCTGAGCTGAAAAGCGCCCTCAACGTCAACCCCAAGTATGCGCCGGCTCCCACTCCCTAAACACCTTCTCCCTGAAATGGCCATATTCCACCGGGTCTTCGTGCGGGAGCAGGTAGGGGCTGTTGCCCCCATGCTTCAGGGCGTTTAAACTGCTGATGATCTTGCCGGACTGACTGGTTGGG